>JBGTCB010000751.1:0-3169 GCA_041748995.1 Saprospiraceae bacterium
TGGTGAACCTTTTGACAAATCGGTCTTCTACAATGATCCGGCCCAGTTTGAAAGTATTTTCTGGCCCTATGCGACGCATAGCAACATCATGATCAATGGTATCTACTATGTGGAGGAAGCTCCCCCCTTTTTTAATCTGGAAGAGATGCGTCACCCGGATTTTTTGATCAGGGTGATTGCAGATATTTCGTGCGATATCGCTCCGCATGGAGCGATTCCTTCCACTTTGCGAGTCTCGACCATTGAGAATCCGGTATTTGGGTTTGATCCGTTAACGGGTAGAGAGACCCAACCCTTCCTCCCGGACACGGTCGATATGATGACGGTCGACAATTTACCCAATGAATTACCGAGGGAGGCTACAAAAGTCTTTGGCAAGCAGTTCATTACCAAAATCATGGGTGAGCTTATGAAAACCGATCACAGCGAAATGCTTGAGCGGGCTACGATTGCTGAAGGAGGTCATCTCAAACCAGGTTTTATCTACCTTTCCGAATGGGTTGAAAACCGGAAACCGGCAGCGGGGAAATTGTAATCGAAGTCCGGACTTACTTTGAAAAAAACAGGATCAGATCAATCCGGCTCGTTCCATTTGGTAAAATTTCCAAAAACTGATCATCCGTTGATTCTCTTCATCCCACAGATGATGAAACATATAAGAAAGGCTTTCGAAAAAACTCACCGTTGTAACATACTGACCCAATATCGGATTTTCATTTGCGCACCGGGTTAAATGGTAATTGGGAATTTTAGAACTTAGATGATGTATGTGGTGAAGTCCTATATTGCCTGTCAGCCATTGAAAGACTTTAGGTAATTTATAGTAGGTACTTCCCTTGATACTGGAAAACAGGTATTCCCAGTTTTCTTTCCATTGTTTATAGGTATGCTCGTGTTGGTGCTGTACATAAAAGAACCAGATCGCGATAATGGCAAAGATTACGGCAATCGGGATATGGACCAGAAAAAATTTCTGCCAACCGACAATAAAAGCAATAAGCGTATAGATTAGGATCAAATACACATTATTGTAAAACTGCGCCCACTTGATCTGTCTCCAGCCCTTTATCGAAATTAATGGAAACCGCACATTGACCAACAGGTAATATATTGGGCCAAAAAGAAAAAGGATAAGGGGATTTCTGAAAACCCGGTATCCCAGCCGCTTGGAAAAGCTTAATTCCTTAAATTCCTTTACGGTCAAGGTATTTATGTCTCCAATATCCCGCACCTCCAGCTGACCACAATGTGCATGATGAAAACTGTGTGATTTGGACCAGTATTGATAGGGGATCGAGCTGAAGAGACTGCAGAACAACCCAATGGCATCATTCACCCGGCGTTTTTTCAGGAAGGACTGATGTCCGCAATCATGTTGAATGATAAAAATCCGGACCATAAAGAACCCGTTGACTACCGCCAATCCCAAAGTGATCCAATATGACCACGACAGACTGAGGTACATTAAGATCCAGAGACCTATAAAAGGTAAAAAAGTATTAAGGATTTGTATATACGCTTTCTTCTTATCAGGAATCTGATACTTTACAACGATTTTCGGCCAGTCTTTGAGGGTTTCTCGTATTTGCTGATCAGGGGGTCTTTGATTAATCTCCATTTTTTAAATTAAACAGTAAAAACTTTTAAGCCGGGGCAAATATACCGGTTCTTTCCATCCTGTAGTCTTTTTCATCCGAATTTTATGCCAGGTTTTATCCATGATGCAGGTAATTATTCCTATTTTAGAGAACATAGAATTTAAACTCTGAGTCAAAAAAATCCCGGACGATGCTCTCAAAATTGCGCACTAAATCCTCTGCACTGATTCTTGTTTTTTACCTCTTTCAGATGGCTTGCCTTCCGGTACAAGAACAGGAAAAGACGAATCACGAAATTGATACATTTGATGTCGAGCGGTTAACGCTAAACAATTTTCATCCGGTATCGATATATAACACCCCAAAGACTGAAATAGTTACAGCCAAATATCCGGTGATTGATCTGCATACCCATCCTTACGCACGAAGCGAGGCAGAAATCACCCAATGGGTGAAGACGATGGACGAAGCCGGAATTGCAAAATCAGTCATCATGTCGTATGAAACCGGCGCTCGTTTTGATTCTATTTATCAGGCCTATGCACAGTATCCGGACCGCTTTATTCTGTTTTGCGGATTTGATTATACCGGATATGACCAACCCGGGTTTGGACCGTCGGCGGTTGCGGAATTGGAACGTTGCTTTACAATAGGCGCCAGAGGTGTCGGTGAACTTGGTGATAAGGGCAAAGGACTTTTCTACTCGAATCCTACTAAAGCCTACGGGATGCATATCGACGACCCGAGGATGGATCTTCTACTGAATAGGTGTGGTGAGCTGAAGATGCCTGTAAGTATCCATGTTGCCGAACCAATGTGGATGTATATGGCGATGGACAGTACTAACGATGGCTTGATGAATGCCTATAAATGGAGACTGGACAATCAACCGGGAATCCTGCAACACAAGGAAATGATCAGCACCTTAGAAAATGCCGTTAAAAAACATGCAGGTACGACGTTTATTGCCTGCCACTATGCCAATTGCAGTTATGATCTACAGATATTGGGTGATCTATTTGACCGCTATGGCAATCTATATGCAGATATCAGCGCCCGGTTTGGCGAAACTGCACCTATTCCCAGGTATGTAAATCGTTTTTTTCAGCGATACCAGGACCGGCTCTTATATGGTACCGATATGGGACTGACCGGTGACATGTATCGGATCACCTTCCGTATCCTTGAAACAGAAGATGAACATTTTTACGACCGGGAGCATTTTAACTACCACTGGCCACTCAATGGATATGGGTTGCCGGATGAGGTTCTGGAAAAAGTTTATCTCTTAAATGGCCTGAAAGTCCTTAACCTTTCAGGTATTTAAACCGTTTTGCAGGAAAATCGTTCTTATTATGCTGCTAGTGCAGAATCCCAGTTTCAGTTGACGTGATGGCTGGGATAAATTTGTACTTTAGCCTTTGAAAACAATTGCAAATCAGGATTCTTCCCTTGCAGCCTTCACAGAATTTCAAATCTGGAGGTTGGATGGGTGATTCCACAAATACGTTCGAATGAAAGACGCCATTCTCAAAAAGCGTTCCTTCACCCCCGAGGAAATTAGTCAACTT
>JBGTCB010000752.1:0-3913 GCA_041748995.1 Saprospiraceae bacterium
TCAGGAGATCACCAATGTCGATATCCATTCTCCGATTCATGATAAAACCCACACTTCCTTCCTGATGATGCTCGGTTAATATCACCGCGGTCCGACGAAAATTGGTATCAAGACTGAAGGGTTCTGCTAAAAGAACTGTTCCCTTATCTACCGCTTGTGTATTCATATTATATTTAACGTTCATTTCAGAGTGCACTGGTCTGTACTTCCGGATTTATTCTCTTGACCATAGCTTGCAATACTTTGCCTGTACCTCCAACCTCGATGTATTGATTCAAACCATCTTCTGTCATCTGCTGAATCGTTGTTGTCCATCTGACCGGTGAAGTCAACTGTTTGATGAGGTGATCTTTAATTATTGCCGGATCGGTTTGCGGAAGTCCATCCACATTCTGATATATCGGACATCCGGGGCTTGCAAATGGTGTCTCCAGTAATGCTTGTTCCAATTGCTGGGAGGCGGGCTGCATCAGGGGTGAATGAAATGCACCTCCCACAGCCAACTCAATCGCTCTCCGGGCTCCGGCTGCTAAAAGTTTTTCACATGCCAGCCTCACTGCACCCACTTCACCGGAAATCACTAACTGGCCTGGACAATTATAGTTTGCTGCCATGACTACCCCCTTGACCTCACTGCATATCCGTTCAACTACAGGATCATCCAACCCCACGATTGCTGCCATCGTGCCGGGTTTTATCTCACATGCTTTCTGCATGGCCTCTGCTCTGATCCGTACCAGGTTTAGTCCATCTTCAAAAGTGAGAGAACGATTATAAACCAACGCCGAAAACTCTCCTAACGAATGTCCCGCAACTGCATCCGCAACTCCTGTACTCATCAGCTCTGCCTTGATGACCGAATGAAGAAATACAGCGGGTTGAGTGACATTGGTTTGCCTGAGATCCTCATCACTACCGCTAAACATCACATCGGAGATGTCAAATCCAAGTATTTCATTTGCCTGATGGAACCTGTTCCGTGCCAAAGGATGATTCTCAAATAAATCCCTTCCCATACCAACAAACTGAGAAGCCTGTCCCGGGAATATGTATGCGATCCTGTTTGTCAATGTAGCTTAGCACTAATGAGATTGAGGAATTCCGAGCGGGTTTCTGCATTGCGAAACTCACCTGTGAAGGCTGATGTAGTTGTGACTGAATTCTGTTTTTGTACACCCCGCATCATCATACACATATGTCTGGCTTCTATTACTATTGCGGCACCCAAAGGCTGTAAAACCTCCTGAATACAGTCTAGAATCTCGTGGGTAAGACGCTCCTGCACCTGCAATCTCCTCGCAAAAATATCTACAACTCTGGGAATCTTGCTTAGTCCAACAATCCTGCCATTGGGTATATAGGCGATATGTGCTTTTCCGAAGAAGGGCAATATATGGTGCTCACAAAGACTGTATAACTCAATGTCTTTAACAAGGACCATTTCGCTATACTCTTCTTTAAACAAGGCACTCTGAAGCACTCCCGCAGGATCTGCTTCATAACCCGAGGTGAGAAATTGCATTGCTTTAGCAGCTCGCTCAGGTGTCTTCAGCAAACCTTCTCTGGCGGGGTCTTCACCGACAGACAAGAGCAATCTTTCAAAGCTTGCTGTCATCGATAAAGTAATCTCCTCGTTAAAAATCTCATCTTTTAAATAGTTCATCTCGTCAATTATAGGATATCAGGGAACGTAACTAAAGTAAATTCATGTTCGTAAAAGACTTTTCACACCTAAAAAGTTCTATTAACCTCCAAACCGGTCGCAAAAGTACAGATTCTATAGCGATCTGACAATCTGCCTGGCAAGAGTTCTCCGGAGCCATCATTCGATATGTTTGTCAAACCAATCACTAAGTTCATCTATTAACTCTGTATCTTGCAAACGAAGCTCTCATCAGGTATGTTAATGAATTTATGAAGGTATTTGCCCTCAAGAGGTTGCTGGATCGTACATATTTAGTACGAAATCGTGGGTGGATCGGCCACATCATATTTTGGTTGGTTTTACTGATCATACTGATAGCATCCGATTTTAGTACGTTAGGTTGGCCTCATGTTTTCTATCAGAAAGTTGTAGACATTATCTTTTATGCAGCGATCATTTATATAAATCTCCTCTATCTGATTCCGCAGTTTTTATCCCAAAAACGATTTTGGATATATGTTTCCCTCTTATTATTGGCTGTCCTGGTACTAACGCCAATCAAGGTCACGATTCAGGTTTTTCTATTTGCCGACACGCACCTCTTTCATCAAAATTACTTCATTGCCAACCAATCGTATTTTTTTATGTCTATGTTCCTGGTAGGCAGTTCGTCTACTATCTATGGTATACTATCGGATTGGTTTATCCATCAATCGGAAAAAATGGAATTACAAACCCAGACTATGCAGTCCGAACTCAAATTTCTCCGGTCTCAAATCAATCCCCATTTTCTTTTCAATACTTTAAATAACCTTTATGCCCTTACACTTAAAAAATCAGATGACGCTCCGGAGATTGTGTTGAAACTTTCTGAGATGATGCGGTATATGCTTTATGAGTGCAACGAAAGGAAAGTGCCTTTGCAAAAGGAAGTGGCATACATGAAAAATTATCTGGACCTTGAGAGATTGAGACAACATGAGTCGATCGATATCCAGTTTCATCAGACCGGCGAGATATATGATCAGAAAATCGCCCCTCTGTTGTTGATACCCTTTATTGAAAATAGTTTCAAGCATGGTTTAAATAGCCACATTAATCATGGGTGGGTAAATATCAACATGATAGTTAATGGTAATCATCTTACCTTCAGCATTCAAAATAGCAAAGGACCATCGCAACCCAGGCAGGTGCATCGAAAATCAGGAGGCATCGGTCTTGTCAATGTAAAGCGGCGATTAAATTTAATTTACGACGACCAATATCAATTGAAAATATCTAACGAACCTAATATTTATCGGGTGGTACTCGACTTAAACCTTTAAAAAATTTTACTTATGGAGATCAATACCCTTATTGTAGACGACGAACCCCTGGCTTTGGATGTCCTGGAAACTTACCTGGAAAGAATGCCGGAACTTAAACTGGTTAAAAGATGTGCGAATGCTTTCGAAGCCAATGAAGCACTCTCCACTCACAGCGTTGACCTGATGTTTCTCGATATACAAATGCCACAACTGACCGGAATAGATTTCATTAAGACTTTGAAAAACCCTCCTCTGGTAATTTTTACGACAGCCTTTCCTAATTATGCTATTGAAGGATTTGAGTTGGATGCCGTAGATTATTTATTGAAACCCATCTCTGCTGACCGATTTATGAAAGCTGCAAATAAGGCCATTGAACAAATTAAATTAAGGCAACCCAAACCTGGAGCTGATCACCCGGAGGATAACAATGAATTTATATTTGTCAAAGCAGATAAAAAATACATTAAAGTAAAGTATGATGAAATAGTCTACATTGAAGGCTTAAAAGATTATGTAATCATTAAATTGCTGGTGGGGCGAGTGATAACTTTGCAAACTATGAAAAGCCTGGAAGATAAATTACCTCCTAAGCTATTTAAAAGAATTCACCGGTCTTATATCATTAATCTGGATAAGATCAACGCAATTGTCGGTAATATGGTCGAGGTATTGGAAAATGGTAAACCCAAGCATTTACCTGTCGGTAAGAATTACCGGGATGATCTGCTTGACATGGTCCAACGAAATAAATTATAATAAATCCCAATCTACTGATATCAGTTATCTGATTCTTTGTCTTTCTTTTTCAACTCAGGATCACTAGTAGATGGACACATTAGTTATGTTGAGAAATTTTAATAAGATTTTTGATGGGATTCAAGGCGCCAAACGTAGGCATAGCCGTAGCTACGACGAGGCTTGGCAACGCAGAAGATCACAAAAAGATATTAAAATTACC
>JBGTCB010000753.1:0-8258 GCA_041748995.1 Saprospiraceae bacterium
GAATCACCTCTCAACAAACTCGGGATCAATAATACCGTTGAATTAATTTATTGATAACCGAAAACAGCTCTGTAGCACGGAACTAAAGTACTGGCGACCGGATTTAAGCAGGCTAGAGATGTAGAATTAATGGACAAACCCTTGAGCAAAACCATTGGACTTTGGAAAGGTATCCTTTAGCACATTCAGTTGGGATGGACATTTGGATTGGAGTGTTCTTGAACGATCCAACTTCTCGGGCGAGGTGCACTGCATCTCGATGTGAAAAGGAAAAGAATGAGCGGGTGGGATGGGTTAGGAAAATGCCTCGCGCCTGTTCCACACCAGAGTGTTGGGAGTTTAATACAGGGTGATATAAACAAGAGGTTTCGCTATTTTCAAGCCACTGACAATAGTTAACTAACTAATTTTGAGAACCAATTTTATTAAAAAGGTAGTTGACTAATAAAATCATTCTTTTTTCTTCTGGTCTTTATCCATTTTTCGAAGCGTTTCAATTGCCAGTTTAAGCGGTCGCATTTTACTCTTTTTCTTTGATGTGTGCATTTCCATCTTTATTAAAATCTTTTTCAGCATTTTGACCGCTTCCACTATATACGGTCCTTTATTCAGCATGACGCATTCCGCCCGGACACTGCTGGCGGCATCGGTAATCTCAGACCGGGTTGGTCTTCCTTTCTTGGCGAGTTTGTCCAATACCTCCGTTGCCCAAACTACCGGAATATGGGCTGCTTCACAAATCCACATAATTTCATCTTGTACTTCAGACATGCGTTCTGCTCCAATTTCCACGGCAAGGTCCCCCCGGGCGATCATGACCGCCACTTTCGGATATTTCATCGCCGTTAAAAGGATCAAAGGCAGGTTCTGAAAAGCCTCCTGATTTTCAATTTTATATATAATGCCTATATCGTTAACCTGCGACCCTATCAGGCCGTGTAAAATCTCTACGTCTTTACTGTTCCTGACAAACGAATATCCGATGATATCGGCACGCTGGAGAGCAAAAGGCAGATTTTCCAGATCATCTTCTGTTAATGAATCCAATTTTAACCGGGTGTCTGGTAAATTAATCCCCTTTTCCACTTTCAAAACACATCCGTCTTTTGCTCCGCTGGTAACGACGATTTCTACTCCTCCCGGATCTTTCCGAACAATATTGGCTCCGATCTTACCATCATCAAAAAATATACGCTCACCTACCTTTACGTCATCTAATATTTTGGGCAGGTTAACACTAAGCCTGATCAACTCCTGACCTCCTTCGGGAGTTTCTACCGTATCAAGATCCCCACCGGCATCCTGCTGAATCAGAAGCACATGATCCCCGTCATAAATCTTCACCCTCTCCCTGGATTTAATGACCCCCTTACGGGGTACTAAAATATCGCGGGTTCGGATTTTTGGGCCTCCCAGATCCATCAGAATTTTACATGGAATCTGTAATTTCTCACTCTTTGTCCGGACATTGGCCGCGATCTTACCCCAAGTGTCAGGGTTGTCATGGCTGAGATTTATCCGGGCAATTTCCATACCCTCTATCAGCAGATCCTGCACCAGACTTGTGTCTTCAGCGGCTTCCGTGGGCATCGTCACCATAATTTCAGTCGAACATTTGCGATCTGCCTGATTAAAAATGGCACCTGCATGTTGATGCCTCAACTTTTTACTATTTTTATAGCCAACGAATTTCAAGCCTCTCCTGGGTTTCCAGTCAATCCCCTGCAGCAGTTTGATTAAACGCAACACATCGACTACATTTCTTAATGTGTATCCTTCCGCACTTCGCAGGGAAGAAACGCCATGCTCAGATAGAGTATCATGAACCTTTCGAAGATCATGGGTACGCAGCGTTAGATAGCGCATCAGGTTAATAGCACTCCATTTAAAACCAGGATGTACAAGCTCGCCTATTTCTCTTGCCTGTGGGTCCCTCTGTAAAAGATCCTGATAAATCTTCGTGACTTCACGATCTAATTTCTTCAATTTCATACGATTCAAATTTCATCGACCAAGTAACAGAACTTCAAAGGAAAGATATCAAGAATCTGAGAAGTATTTAAACGATTTAAAACGAACATTACCATCTGCTAAAGGATGTCCGGTAAAATCAGATATACAGTATCTTTACCAGAATCAGAAATGTCACCTCATGGTTGAAGAAATCGACACCCTGGATAAAATCATCAAGGATGCCATCGTTCAGTTTCGTTCTATCCGCGAAGAAAGCTGGAGTAAAAAACCACATCCGGAGAAATGGTCAAGAAAAGAGATCTTGGGTCATCTGATTGATAGTGCCCATAATAACCTTCGAAGGCTTATTGTCACTCAATATCAGGACTTTCAAAAAATTGTTTATGATCAGGACTTTTGGGTAAGAATCCAGAATTATCAACAAATGGACACTCAGGATATTATTGACCTATGGACCCTGATGAACCGGCAATTTATTCGTACAGTCAGGAGGACCCCACCTGAGCGCTACCACCTGACGACCGATGTCGGAAATACGGTTGCCGAATATCTTTCGATACGTCAACTGATCCAAATGTACACTGATCATATGGCACATCATCTAAAGCAGATTCTTAATTAAGAGCACCCCAAAAGATCCTATGATTACATATGTGGTGGATGTAAAACCCACCGCTACATTGTTTTTCATGGTGTTTATCCGTATTTTTTTGTCATGTGCTGGTATGAAAGGGTACTCAATTGTACCAGGACGTCCCAATTGATATCCTCCAATCGCTTGATATACAGACAGGATTTACCGGTGGTATATTTTCCTAGCTGCTGCATTAATTCATCATAGCGGTCAAATCCCGGCATGATATACAAGGTGAGATTCTGTTTACGGGGTGAAAAGCCAATTTTCAGGAAATCTCCTTCTCTCCCACTCTCATATTTATAGTGATAAATTCCAAAACCAATGATGCTGGGACCCCACATCACCGGAGGTTCCTTACTGATGTCCTCCAGCATCCGGATGATTCTGATCGAATCGGTCCGCTTTTGATCATTTTCGATCAAGGAAATAAATTGCTCCACACTGCTGGTTGTCTCAACTGTTTTGTTCTGTGACTTTGCCATTATTTAAGGAAAAATATGCATCGAATACCCGAAATTAAAGATTATTTCGATTTTCTTTATTTTTAATAAAAGGATTGTAATAATAAGACCTTTAAATGTTAGACTTGAATTTACACACGCTTCAACCATCCGGCAATACTGATATGCGGTCTTAAGGCGGAATGAACCTCATGCTCCACTTCATCACTTTTGAAAAAAACCGACCGGCCACCGTAAGGTAAAACAGATATTTCCTGATCTGTCATATACAGAGAAAGTTTACCTCCATCCGTCTTCTGCCAGTCTTCATTTAAGTAAGTAACCAAAGAAAATTTTCGCCCATGATCAACTTTAAACTGATCGAGATGTCGTTTGTAAAAGCTCCCCTGCTCGTAGTAGGCATAGTGAAATTCAAAGTCATTAATACCGGTGTAACAGGTTTGATTCAGGTAATGAACAAATTCAGTGATCCGGTTATTAAATTGTTTTTCATAGATATTGTCACTATCTTTTTCAATCCAGGAAATCAGGTCTCCTCTTACTTTCAGATTCTTTTGAAAAGAAAAATGCCGACCGATACCCGCCGGGAGCATTTTGCCAGTCTCGTATAAAGTCTGAAGATTTTGTCGGAGACCGGCAACCAGATCATGATCGATAAAACTGTCGACGATTCCGGATCTCTTTTCCAGAAAGCCGTTAATTAGAGCTTCAAATTTCCCAAACTCCCCTTCAGCCATCTCCCCTTCTACCATTTGTCTCATCAATTATGGGCACCTCTATGTGACTGATCGCTGAACGACTTCTCAAGTTAAAAGTAACGTCCGCTTTCAGCTTCAGCCATGCAAATGTACTACAAGAAAAAGTTGAAATACCCAATTTCACTGACATCCCTTACGCTTCAACGAGTCAGAACCATAACATTTTATAAAATAATCACAGAAATGACATTTATATCGATCCAAAGCACCCAGGAAGAACAGACCGCAGAGTCATTTAGTGATCAGTTAAACCATACTGCATATCGCTTCCTTCGCAGCTCCAGAGCCAGTTTTTCCTCCATCACAAGGGCTTGTGATTTTGTCATCGGTGGAAGATGGTCGTAAAGGCTGGGCCGGAGATACATACCGTACTTCCGGACAATACTGGAAGAGAGTTGGTGACCTTTCTTGTTCCGGAATCCTGTCTGGTGCTGCTCTAATCGCTCTTGAGGTGTCTTGCTGGTCATGCCCACATACAGACACTCCAGCACACCGTTATATTGCGGATTGGCAGCGCGGAATCGGGCGTGTTCAGTGAATACCCGTTTTGACAACTCTACAACATAAACCTTGTATCTCGCTCCTGACATTAGATTAGCAAATTAGCAAATTACGAGACATTGGGTCTGGAAGCCGTATTTAGCCGGAGGATTTAGATCCTCCTCTCTCGGTAGTTGGTTTGTGTCAAATCACCTTTTACTGAAGCAGTTCCTCCAGGCGGTATTTCCATCCGGGACAGGATCGAACACACCCCGGTCAGCATGCCGATGTAAAACAATATTAAATTCGAAAGTAAAATCAGTCACGTTGGTCCGGTAGCTGCTTTTGTATTTCTCTCATCCCTGTTCAGGATGATCCCAATGATTTGATTAATTTTTTTAAATTAATTTCCGAGTAATTTTATGGAACCGGCAAAAAAACTCCAGACGTAAATTGTATGCGAATTGATCAGTTCCCGGATCAAATGGTTTTTCATCTTTTAGCCATGTTAGGTTTGTTCCATTCTTTTCCGTACATTTGCTCATAAGGGTTCCATTTCTTGATTATTGATTATTACACTATCAATTTCGGAACATCTTCTTTTAACTCCAATTTTCATGGTTCAAATTTCAACTATGTTTGGGACATCCCCAACATAGTAATAAATCATTTCTGTAAACAATAAACAATATAAATGTTAAAAAGACACATACTCATTCTACTGGCGATGCTCTTCCCTTTTTGGGTCTCTGCTCAAAAACTGGAGGTTGAAGGCGGTGCCAGGATAGAGACAACAAATGATAATACCAAAGACAGTGTGTTGGTGACCGATGGCAACGGGGTCATCTATAATCGCGATTTATCTACGATGGGAGATGCCGATGCCGATCCCACCAATGAAAAGATCAGCAGCTTCATGATCGTCGGTGATTCATTGTCCATAACGGAGGGCGACATTATTATGAAAGTGGGGGTAGATATCAGCAACACCAATGAAATTCAGACTCTTTCATTGGCCGGTAACTCTCTTAGCATTTCTTCTCCTGGTGGTAACTCAGTAACGCTACCCTGGACCAAAAATGGTACAGACATCTACAGTCCGGATGGGATCAATGTCGGCATTGGCACCACGGATCCATTGAGGACTTTTCAAATTGGTACAGCGACTGCCGCGGTTGATATATCTCAAAATACTTTTAGCATTGGCACTCTGGGGGCTGATCAATGGCAATCTTTTGTGCCCACAATTGACGGCATTGTTACAGGCGTATTTGTGCATACTAATGGTGCGCCGCAGGAAGGTGTTAAATCAACGACCATATCTTTATACGAAGGAACAGGTACCACGGGAACATTAATTTCGACTAACTTGACGAATATAGATTATCCTTTTAATAATAAAGTATACCTTCCATTTTTACGCCCGGCAGCAGTGACTTCCGGGCAGTCCTATACATTCAGGATTGAAGAGCCCACCAATCAACTGAGTACCGTAGCTAGTAATAGTAATCCCTATCCGGATGGCCACTATTATTCGAACAGTTATGGAGAACAAGCGGGTTGGGATTGGAGATTTCAGGTCCAAATATTTCCTGTTTCCAGTATATTGGCATTTGATGTCAGCACAGGCAGTCTTGGAATAGGTACGATCACTCCTGATCAGGAATTATCGGTAAATGGAGGAGCATCAAAAATTGGTGGTGGTGCCTGGTCTACCTTTTCGGATTTTAGAGTTAAAAAAGAAATTGAAAATTTTACAGACGGGCTGGAAATTGTGCACCAGATTAGTCCGGTAACCTTTAAATATAATGGGAAGGGTGGGTATCCAAACAACGGAAAAGAATATATAGGAGTCATCGCCCAAGATATATAGTCGGTGGCCCCGTACATGATCGAACATGTGACCAGGAAATTAGAGCCTGCTGATGAGGAGTGTGTCGCACTGCGAATGTATGACCCAAGCGCCTTAGTGTACATCCTGGTTAATGCAGTGAAAGAACAACAACGGCAGATCAATTTGCTAAAGGAAGAATATTCCATAGTCAAAGATCTATTGAAAGATAGAAAAAGCCACTCAGAAGCACTTGAGTCAAGGATTCAATTGCTTGAGCAGAAGGTCGTCGACAAAAAATCTTCAACGGCAAATTTATCGATAGAGGCCCCAGTAGAAATAGATTGAGTGAGATCTATTGAACCGGGAAAATGCATTAGACTGAGTACTATATCAGATCCTGCAAAATCACCTTTTACTGAAGCAATTCCTCCAGGCGATATTTCCATCCGGGAAAGGGATCGACCACACCCCGGTCAGCATGCCGATGTAAAACAGTATTAAATTGATATGTAAGATCAGTCAGGTTTGTCCGGTAGCTGCTTTTGTATTTTTCTCTTCCCTGTTCACGGATGATTCCAATGATTTGTTCAATTTTTTTCAATTGGTTTGCGAGTAATTTCGTGGAGCCAGGAAAACTCCAGACATACGTTGCATGTGAATTGATCAGTTCCCAGATAAAATGGTTTTTCTGATGTCCTGAGGTGATAAATAAAAATCCAAAATGGGGTGCCAGGGAGATTAATATCCTATGATCGGCCAATTGTTTACGACCGGCCAAATATTCCAGTTGTTTTCGATTTCGAACCACCCCCATCGAGGTTAGACTTTTTAAAATATCCTCGGGCTTCTGATGAAAGAGGTTGGCATCCGGTTCATCATAATATTGATCAAAGATTTCGTCTGCGTTAAAAAGATGTTTATCCACCACCACAACCTTTGGAGCTTTCTTTAACCCCAGCACCCGGGCGCTTTTTAAGGTAGAAATCATCTTTTCATCAATTGCCGCAATCTGCTTTGAGTGACAACGAATATTTTTAATACGTTTATCTTTCAAAGACAAATCCACCAGTACATCAAATGATTTTCTACCCAATGCATTGGAGAAGTAACTTTTAATAAACTCAAATTCAGGGATGAGGTGCATATTATCCACCTGAAGTTCCACCGGTTCATTCAGTGCAGGTAAATCAGACCAGAAGTTGATCGCCCCCTGGGTGAATCTCACATCCTTAAAATTTACCTTGAGTTTATACCGGTAGTTTCTTTCGTTTTGATCGGGAATATATACATCTGAACTATCAGAGATGTATGGTATCAATGCGGCCTTTTTGTAAGAAGACAAAAATGATGCAAAATAGTGCCAATCCAAAGTCTCAAATTCCAGTGATTTGATTACCTGCCGTAATTGCTGACCACCAAATAAATCTGAATTGTGGGGATAATAGTCTACCACCTCCACGACCAAATGTTGCCGGTCCTTGTCATACGATTTCAGGAGTATTTTCCAGGGAAAGTCTGCCCTTGAATCAATGGCAAAATACTTTTCCGGGAGATTCGTGTCTGACCAATTTAATCGAAAATCCGAGGTAAGGGAAATACCCTGTTTGTCAATCATTACGATCCGGGTCCGATCAAGATTATGCTGATCCAATGCATTAAGTCTTTATATCACAGATAAATAATCACAATCAGGCATCAACAGTAAGATTTAGCTATCTTTACCTAGAGGAGGCTGTTGAAATACCCAATTTGCGCTGATATTTGTAAGATCACTTTTCTGTAAAAAAAACTCAGCCGTTCTCGTCGCTTCTGACTTTGTTAATCCTCAGTCAGTTACGACCCGGTAGCTTCCTTCGTCTCGCCGCGTCAGAAAGCGACGATTTACGGCTTCAGCATCAATCTGAGTATTTCAACAGCCTCCTAGAGCACCGCCTTCAACCTCGTTCATGGTAAATAGAGGGCTCTGTATTCGTCCAGGGTAAAAGTTGCAAAAATACCTCGATTTCAAAATTAATAAATTTCGACTTAAATGGAAGAAACGGCACTGGGTAGCATAGTCGATCAAAGGATTGAAATCGAATCCACTTTTGAGATTCTGAAATCCAATCAATATC
>JBGTCB010000754.1:0-3865 GCA_041748995.1 Saprospiraceae bacterium
CACTGTCTGTCAACCGGATATGGTGAGTGAAGATTTTGCCGACTACCAGGAGCCTGCCCTAAAGGACCGCAGATTCAAACATGCGGATATTCAATCTCTGATACAGCAACTTCCCGATACTTTGTTTGATGTTAAAGTTGCCGGTCATTCGGTTGAAGGTCGCGAGATTTATTTGATTAAAGCAGGACAGGGTAAAACGAAAGTCTTGCTTTGGTCGCAAATGCATGGTAATGAACCTACTGCCACGATGGCGCTGTTTGATATTTTTAATTTTCTAACGAATGATCGCAGCGACACGAGAAATCAAATTCTGGACAACCTGACTTTATACTTTATCCCAATGTTAAATCCGGATGGTGCCGACGCATTTCAAAGGAGAAATGCCCTGGATATTGATATCAATCGTGATGCTCTGAGGCTAACGAGCCCGGAAAGTAAGATCTTAAAATCCGTAAGGGATCAGCTGGAACCGGAATGGGGATTTAATTTGCATGATCAAAACCGCTATACTTCGGCCGGCAAAACCAATCATACGGCTGGAATTTCGTTTCTGGCTCCTGCCTTTAATGAAGAAAAAGACTGGAGCCCGGGCCGTACAGCTGCAATGCAACTAATATGTCATATGAATGCGATTCTACAAACCCATATACCAGGAAAAGTAGGCCGATATTCGGATGAATTTGAACCCCGGGCTTTTGGTGACAATATCCAAAAATGGGGCACTAACACCATTTTGATTGAAACCGGTGCACTTCCGGATGATCCGGAAAAACAATATCTCCGAAAATTAAATTATATCAGTCTCTTATCTGCATTCCAGAGTATCATGACTGGTTCTTATAAAAAATACGAGCTTGTTGATTATGAAAAAATACCTTTTAATCAAAGTGTCTTGCATGATCTGATTATCCGAAACGCCACGATTCAAATGTTTGAACAGGATTTTCTCTTTGATCTGGGTTTCAGACGAGACGAGATTCAGGATGAGGGAGCCCGTACTTTTTATTTGAGATCGTATTTATCTGACCTGGGTGATCTTCATAATTATTATGGTTATGAAGAGTATGATGCCACCGGGATGATGGTACAGTCTGAAAAACTTTATGATCAAATATTTTCGGATTTCAATGATTTAAAAAGGAAAAGTATCGGAAACCAGTTGGCAAAAGGATTTACCACCTTCCAGGTGACTACGCTTCCGGCTTCTGATGTATTGGCCCAACTTCCTTTTCGTCTTGTGAAGGCAAACACTAAATTTAACCCTTCCTCTGTCAAATTAGGGCAGAGCCCGGTACTTACTTTTTGGAAGGATGGTACCTTTAAAGAAATATTAGTCAACGGGACCATGTATCAATGGGAAACCATTAAAAATCAATGGTAGGTGATATAGTCAACAGATTTTATTCAGTTTTTCCCGGAGCCGAATTAGTCGCGGGCAGTGGTTTTAAAAACACCATTGGCTGAAAACTATTTTTCGCAATTTTTCCCAAAACGGGAAAATAAATTTTTGCCATGCCAGGTATTGAAAGGCCAGGCTGATCTTTTCGTCCCGTTCGAAGATTATTCCCCATGCGAGAGATATAGTGCCACTTTTTTAATATATTGAATCTTAGCCATTGAATCAACCGACATAAATACATATCATCAGGGATGAAAATAACTTTAATCACACTGTTCTTAGGTTTCCTACTGTCACCGGGTTCTGCACAAAACCAATATTTTGTATCTCCCCAGGGATCTGCCGCGCAGATCGGAACCCGGGACCAACCTTTTACGTCTTTAGCCGCTGCCGCGGTTAAAGCACAGCCAGGAGACACAATTTTTCTCATGCCTGGTACTTTTGAAGGCACGACCAGGCTACATCAGATTCATGGTGAGCCAAATAATCCGATTGTGATCACTGCATATGATCCGGCATCCATTCCGGTGATCGATGGTTTATCGGCCCCATCTAATGACGCCTTTCACCCTGGAATTGCCCTTGATAGCTGTAGTTGGATCAGTATTTCAGCCATAAAATTTGAAAACTGCTGGTTCAGTGTAATCGATATCCGGCAATCAAGTTACATTTCCATTGAATTTTGTCACTTCACTTCCGGAAAATATACCGTCCACCCTCATGGTGAATTGTCACATCATATTCTGGTAGATAACTGTATTATCCGCCATCCTCCCCAGGTATGGAAAGGTTGGAGCTGGCTGGAAATACATCATGGAGAAATCCAGTATTATAATGGAGCCCTCATTCATCCCCGAAAAAGTGGTGGTGGACATATCATGCGAAATAATGAACTGCACAATATGTTTAACGGATTTAGAACCCGTCCTGCCAATATCAAGGAAGATGGCAATATTGAAATTTATGGCAATAGATTTTTTAATGTCAGGGACAATGAATTTGAACCGGAAAGCTGGGCATGGAATCTTCACTATTACCAAAATGATCATACGAATGTGCACAAATTGTTTTCGATTGATGATGTCAAAGGTGGTTTTATTTACATTTACGGAAATACTTTTACCCAATCTGATGACCCCTGGACTAATTATCAGGTGAGTGGAATCTACAAATACAAAAATGGTCCTTTGACCTGGCCTTGTTATGTTTTTAATAACAGTTATTATACGACAGGTCGGGTCATGAAATATGGAGAATCCAGTAATCACCAGATGAAACACTTTAATAATGCCTATCAGTTTTTTGAAACAAAAAATGCATTTAGAGTAACGGAATGGCAGCCTGGTTACGAATTTGACCATGATTGCATTAATCAAAGTTGGTCAGATAATATTCGCAAAAATCAACAGGAAAAGAATGGTCTTGAAAATACAGACCCGGGATTTAAACATCCGGAAAAAGGGGATTTTATTCTGTTAACTGAAAGTGCCTGTCTGGATGCAGGAAAAGTTTTGCATTTTCCCGAATTAAACTGGGTACAATCGTTTACCGGAAAAAGTCCCGACATCGGCGCCTTTGAAGGAAATGAAAGAGTGCAGGGACCTCCTTTCCGTTTTATTCCCTCTCCGGAAGGTGCCTTTTATGAGGAGTATCCCAGAATTACCCGGCATTACATCAAAGACCGCTATTTAATCCTCTACCTGAGTGCTCCTCTGGCTGAAAAACCATTGCACCAGAAATTTCGGATCTTCCAGTTTGGAAAAAACATCCCTGCACTTTCTGCCACATTAATGGATCAGGGATATTCTTTGCTTCTGGAGTTTGACCAGGTCGTGAGACCCGAAGAAACTGCTTTGCTATTTGATCAGGATATAGCCGGAATCAATGGCTTACCCCTCGTATCCTGGGGAAGCACCATCCATACCGGGGTTAGCAACAGAAAATCTCCAAAGCTTGATTTTGCAAGTCCCTGGTCTGATCAACTCCCACAAATATACAACGTAGAGATCGATCACTATATAGATCGTGAAAATCTCAAATTAATTGTAGAAATGTCTCTAACGCCAACTCCGGAAATTATTTACCGGGGCATCCTTGGCTTTTCAAATGACCAGGATGTATACCTGGATGGTGCCTACCCCGAATATACGGAGACAGGAGCCAGGTATACGGTGGATATCAGTCAATATCAAAAAGGAAATTACGAACTCACCTTGCTTATAGCCGGACAATTATTCAAAAAGAAGATTACCCTTGATTAACGAAAATGGATTAAAATGCATATGCTATGAGAAATATATGGTTCGTTCCAATCCTGCTTTTTTTCCCCATATCCTTCCTTCTTTCCAATGAAATCATCCCCACGCCTAAGATATCCGAATCGCAAAGGTTTCTCGTCCCCTGGAAACCGACTCTTACTTTATTTTCCATTGATGCCAGCCCTTTGCTGCAGCTTCAGCCGGTCTC
>JBGTCB010000755.1:0-4712 GCA_041748995.1 Saprospiraceae bacterium
TATATTGATTATCTCGGATCACAATTGATAAGTACCACTGGAAATGTCGATGAAAAGTTACCCCGGTTAATCAAAAAATATATGGTCCCCTTTGCCGATATAACCTATGATACGGATAAGATGGGATTTAAAGTGGATACCCGGAGTGAGGGAAGAATTGTTCCGATCATTCTCAAAGTCAGACCGGTCAATTGAAAAGTGTAAAGTGTAAAGTGGAAAGTTAAAAGTGGAAAGTGGAAAGTGAAAGTCGGGAAGCTTATGCCTGCTAACTCATTTCAAAGCGTTGTCACCCCTTTTAGGTGCGACACCGCAGTGCAGGAATTAAGCTGTCGCACCTTCGAGGGGTGACAGCTTTTCGGTCAAGGTGCGACACCACAGTGCGGGAACCCGACTTCGGTCTTCTGACTTCGGTCTTCCGTCTTCCGACTCCCGACTTCCGCACAGAATTTCAAAGCGTTGTCACCCCTTTGAGGTGCGACACCGCACTTCGGTCTTCCGACTTCGGTCTTCCGTCTCCTCACTCCTCACCCACATAAAGAATCGTATCGACCTTCAGATTGCGAAGATCAAAGCGCAGATTCATCGCTCCGTAGACTTGTTGTCCAATTTCGGGATCGTATCCTAATCCAACGAACCAATGGTTTCCCAATGGAAAATCCTGAATACAAACACGTCCTTTACTATCAGAATCTATGGATGTATCAAAATTCTTCGGAGGGTCAAATCCGGGAAAAACTTCGTTGTCATACTTGATATAGATTGTAATGTCCGGAATGATTTTCTCATGATGCTGGGTGGTAAAGCAGAGATGCGTTCGCAATTCATTAGACCGGTTACAAGCCAATGAAAAAGCAAGTATGATCAAAAGAAAACCGGTCTGAAATTGCTTCATTTGCACAATCAACAAAATATTCCGTGCAAAAGATCTTAAAAAAATGGGAGTTTTGAGACGATGGTTTCAAAAAAAGCCGATGGCTTATCCTGACAAAATGCGCGCGGTTTACTTTGATTCATTTGGCTCTATGCCAAAGGTCATGGAAGTCCCGGTTCCCCTGATAGGTTCTAAATCCGTTCTCCTCGAAGTGAAAGCTACAGGAATTTGTCGCAGTGACTATCATGGATGGATGGGTCATGATAAAGATATTCGGCTACCCCATGTGCCGGGTCATGAATTTGCCGGAATTATAGTCCATTTGGGCACTGGAGTGGTCAACTGGAAGATAGGCCAAAGAGTGACGACCCCTTTTGTTCAGGCATGTGGTACATGTCCGTCATGCATCCAAAATGAACAGCAGGTCTGCGAATTTCAGGAGCAAGCTGGCTTTACCCATTGGGGTTCGTATGCAGAATTTGTCGAAGTCAGGAATGCTGATATCAATCTGGTGGAGATATCCGGTACGATGTCGTTTGACCAGGCAGCTATGATGGGTTGCCGTTTTGGCACCGCTTACCGGGCATTGGTTGACCAGGCAAAAGTCCGGAAAAATGATTTTATCCTTGTTTTGGGGTGTGGGGGAGTAGGCTTGTCACTCATCCAAATCGCCAAGGCTATGGGCATCAAGGTAGCGGCTGCTGATATTAACCCGGAAGCCCTTAACTTAGCCGGTGAATGTGGAGCGGAAATTCTTCTGGATCCTGCCTCTCCGAAGATGGTTGATGCGATCTGGCAATGGTCTGAAAATGGACTCGCGGCCTGTTTTGATGCAGTTGGTGTTCCTGCTTTTGTCGACCTGGGATTGAAAACTCTGAAAAGACGAGGTAAATATGTCCAGGTTGGCCTCTTGCCTGATCAGTTGGGTAAACCCAGTATCTCGATGGAACGGCTTGTTGCCCATGAACTGGAGATTCTTGGCAGTCATGGCATTCAGGCCTGGAAATATCGGGAAATGCTGGAATTTGTCCAGACCTCGGGGATCGATCTGGATGCTATGATTTCGAAAACCTGTACTTTGGAGGAGAGCATTGCGATATTAACCACTCTTCATCTAAACCGGCAGGCAGGTATGAATATCATTCATCCCTGGAGTTCTTGAAAAACTCAGGTTGATGATGCGACCTTATTGCAAAGAAAAATCTGACTAATATAGCGTAAGTTGGGTATTTCAACAGCCGCCGGGACCAACCGGAATCTCTGACAGTGATTGAACCTTACAGTATCTCAGAGAGTTGAACAGGTAATTTTAATAGACTACTGTGGTATTCAGGCCTGATTTTTGAGCATTTAATCAATTGTAACTGAATTTCAACGCTTGAAATCCAACTATATTAGAATAGTTTAATATCTTTAATTACCAAACAGATACCTATGACCTCTAGAAAGACAACTTCTGTGATTTCAGCCATTGCCGGGGTGATTGCTTTGTTCTCACTATCTTCCTGGTTATTACCTCCGGCGGCTCCTGTTGGTGAGTTTCAGGATATAGTATTCAATGAGATCATTACCGATAGTACCATTGGGGCAACGAGCCAAAATGATTCGCTGCTCTATGAAGATTGTGTTAACCCGGGAGAAAATTTCTTAGCCGGGGATAAACTCTATCGCCTTGTGGTCAGTGATACGGATACGGTAATCATCCAATTCGAGGTATTGGATAGCTCTGCGCTGACCCTTTTTGTACTGACCAATATGTTTGATGTAGAAACTCAGAGCGACTGTCCGGATAGCTGCTTACTACGAATTGACGGTACAAACAGTGTTGAGGTAGGTTTCTCGCCTGGTACTTATTGGCTTTCAGTGGATGGTAATATTTCAAGCGAAGCAGAAGCATTTGGAGAGGGAAGTTTTGAGCTTGCAATCCGCAATGATGATTTTGTCGGGGATATTGAATGCGGCCAGATAATAACCAGTCAGACAACGGAAAGCCTAAGTAATTTTGATGTTTTAGAGTACGCAAATTGTCTTAGTGGTCTTGATACGACATATGTTTCAGGTGACCGGGCATACAAATTTGTGTCTACAGACACCAGCGAGTTTGTCTTTACACTTAATAAACTGGATAACTTGAACCTGGAACTTTTTCTGCTTTTTATTTATGAAGATTTAGAAACGGGTGAAATAGTTTTCCTCGGATGCATTGAAAAAAGTAGTACCGGAGGAGAAACAGAAGAAATCACAAAGCTCTTAGGTCCTGGCACGTATTTGCTGGTGGTAGATGGTCCTGAAGATTCGGAAGGGGTAAACGAAGGTAGTTTTGAGCTTTCAGTAGCTTGTCCGGAGGATTATTTAAGTATTGGATGTGGTGATCTTGTAATGGGGAGTACATCCGACCGGGTCAATTATAATACAGTTTATGATACCTGTGGTTCCGGATATGAAGGTGGTGACTTAACCTATCAATTTGTATTGGCAAACGCCGATGATTTGAGGATTATACTAACTCCCACGGAGGGTGACAATCTGGATTTAATTTTACTGACCGATTCTTTTACCTGCCTGGCCATCAGCGATACCGCCGATGGTTCATTGGAGCGAATTTTCCAGACACTGGAGGCGGGTACCTATTATATTGTCGTCGATGGTTTAGTTGAAAATGATACTGCCGCTGCCGGTCCGTTTATGTTAGAGGTGGTATGTGTATCGTTACCCGTTGAACTGGTGAGCTTTCAGGCCCGGGAAATCGAGGATGGGATCAAAGTTGACTGGGTAACTGCTTCCGAGATTGCCTTTGAGGGGTTCTATCTGCAAAAAAGCAACTCAGGAGAAACATGGGATAATCTAACCTGGCAGGGAAGTAAAGGTTCACCCACGACTTCAGCACAATATACCTATGTCGATGCACAACCCTATGCCGGAGCCAATTTCTTCCGCTTGATGGCGGTTGACTTTGATGGCACAACTGAGTATTCCGGCATCGTACAGGTTAACTTCAAAAATAATACCGCCAGATCTGAATTTAAAGTTTATCCGACTCTGGCTACCGATTGGATCACCATTGAAGGTTTTGAAGAAGGGCATCCGATCCGGTATGAAATTAGGTCCGTCCTGGGTCATTTATTGCTGAATGGGAGGATTGATGGAAATGGTCAAAATATTGAGATCTCGAATTTGAGTTCCGGCCTGCTCTATCTGACCCTGAATGACGGAAAGCGATTTAAAACGGTGCCGATTCAGAAGAACTGATGTAGGGGTTTAATTGTTGAACTGTTGAATTGTTTAATTGTTCCTTCCGAAGAACAGCGAGGTTCTTTTAGCACACTGGGAAGTCCCCTTTTAGGGGATTTAGGGGTGCTGCTGTATTTGTTAACACTGAACTTTTTGCTTCCCGCACGTGGAAGGAATCTGCAGGATCCGGGAGCCCAACGGAACCCCAGACGAATCCTGCCAGACCAACAAATATGCACCAAAGGATCCTGGAGCCAGTTCCGACTACGGATGCCTCCAGGATCTCTGCATTCGATCGTTGCTTTAATTAAAGTCTGAGTGAGTTGGTCGAGGTAATTTCATAGAGGAGTTGCGAGTATTCCACCCCCTGCCCCCTCAAGGGGGATATCTGACCAATGATGTGGTGACTAACCCCTTAATACCAACACTACGAGATAGGCAACCACAAAGCCCAATGCTACGGTTTCCTCCCTGGGGGGGTCCTGGGGGGGGAGAATCAGCAGCCCGGTCATGAAAATCATTATTGTAGAGTAATAAATATCGGTGCTCGCTCTGGGTAGACTGTTTCTGTTAACCTGGTCAGCTTTTGATTTGAAATCCGCAATAGATA
>JBGTCB010000756.1:0-2499 GCA_041748995.1 Saprospiraceae bacterium
CCCCTTTATCCGCGAAGAAGAGATGATCTTATGGATGAACGAGGACATTCGCAAATTGTCCAATGAGCTGGCCAAATTCGAACGAATTAAAAATTTCACCCTGAAACGGACCCCTTTCAGCGTAGAAGAGGGCGAATTGACCCCAACTTTAAAATCCAAAAGAAGGATTATTGAAACCAAATATGCGGAGGAGATAGAAGTTTTGTATGAAGGGGTGACGGAGGATTTGAGTTAAGAAGCAGGGAGGATTGGAGGTATGGGAGACGAGGAGACTTGGAGACTTGGAGACTTGGGGACGAGGAGTTGAGGGGATGAGGCGAATTAAATTATGATATAGAGCCTCACCATAGCCGTCATCCAGAGCGAAGCCGAAGGATAGGCTAAACGAATCCTCAATCTCTTCTTTTCCCGAAACTCCAGCCAATTCCCAGTTGGGAAGAAAACTGGAAATGTGCATTATCATTCATGCCTCCAAAATAATGTGGTAAGCCATAGGTGGCATCGAATACCATTCGGTTATATGGAATCCAGTGATAAACTACCTCGGAGCGAAAGACCAGATATTTTCGCGTAGAGAAATGATGTTTGACGGCCAAAGTGGTGTAGAAGGAAACGAGTGATGCCCTTTGTTTGCGTCGGATCAGAAGCAAAGAAACACCATCCGGACCAGTGCCATAAACCTGAAGTTCTGGTATTTTGATCAGAGAAAATCCGGCGTAATTTTCTAACTCGAATGACCATTTACCGTGAGGAATATTCCAGGCTATCCCGGTATGGAGTTGCTGTATCCGGTATCTGCCTGAGCGAACCCTAAAGCTTAAGTGAGGATATTCCTTTTGAAAGGCCGATTTTAACACCGGTTCAGGCTTGGTATAGATTGCCCATTTCCAACGGGTAACAAAGGATATATGTTTATTTAGTCTTGCCGAACCCCTTAGTCCGAGTTCATTCCCATAAGTCATGTGGTATGCTTCTGCAGATCCGGTAGAATGATAATAACCCGAATAATAATGTCTGTAGGTTGACCCTATTTGAATCTCGAATGTTAAGGGGCTCTTCCACAAGCTGTCGCTTTGAGAAAAAAGTTCAAGCGAAATTAATGTCAGAAATATGCTGAGATAGAATTTCATTGAATTCTCTTTAATTGGTATCCATCACTAATATTATCTATGAGTTGAATACCAGAGTAGGCAGAGTAAGATAAAAATACAGAATCCCGCTGACTCGCAAATGAATTTGATACTTGGTTGAATGGATAAACATAGACTTCCGGGTTGCTTTTAATAGAAGACAGATATGAATAGTATAGTTTGGAACCCTTGTATTTAAAATAGAATTTTTCAGAATCGTTACGGTCATAATCATAACAAGCACCGGCAACTAGCAGTACACTTGCCGATCCATCCAACGGCCTTAATTCCTGTTCAATGATCTGGTAATATTGGGTATGGTATACTTCCGGAATTACGGGACCTTTAACCAAATAGTCCTTGTTGGGCTGGACTACCATGAAAAGGGTATCCATACTCAAGGAATCGGAGTACACATATACCAATGTATCTCCCGCAGTATAGGAGGAAGGTATTTTTCTTTTGTTCGTTTCACTGAGCGGTTGAAATCCGTCAACCTGATCATAACATGACCCCAATAAAAGCAATAAAAGAAGATAGGGGAGTTTAAACATTTAAATCAAATATAATGGAGTTTATGCTTTCAACGGAGCCAAAAAACTGTTGACTGTCGTCTGTTGACCGTCGACCTTCTTATAGATCCCATACAGATCTCCGCTTCTCCTTGATATAGGAGCGGATATTCATCCAAAATGCCACCACGAGATAGAATAAAAACGGTGAACCCAGTGTCAGGCAGGAAGCATAAATAAAATAGAGCCGGATGCGTTCGGAAGAGACTCCGATCTTATCACCGATATAGGCACAAACCCCATACAGCCGCTTTTCCATCACATATTTTAACGAATTCATCTCACGAATTTAGTCCAGAGTTGCTTACTTGTCAATAGCCTATTCTGTTTTGTTAGTATATTTCTTTGGCAAGGGTACTTTCGTCAACTGATTTCCCACTTCACAAGAGAGGCATCGTTTTTTCTCGCAATAGCTCCGCGACAAGGTAATCAGGGATTGTGAGTCGGCAAAAGAACGGGGATGAATTCCAAGGGTATTCCATCTTCGAATCAGGCTATTGTCTTCAGGTTTTAAACGATGGAAAGCCTCCAAAACCCACTCCCTCTTATCGGCCAGAGACCAGTTTTCTGCATAACAAAAAAGAAAAGGCAGCACTGCATTTCCCAATAATAGCTGTTTTGTGTCTTTGCCCAGACTAACGGAAAGTCCTTTGCCGGGTTGGCCGAAGCGGGTATGTGTCCCCCAATATTCGTGCGCGGTAAGATGGAGCAATGCTTCCATCTCTTCCATCATCGAACACTGCAAAAAACGATCGAGCGGACTCTCATAACGAAAGAATAAATCGGCCAATTGAGAG
>JBGTCB010000757.1:0-3411 GCA_041748995.1 Saprospiraceae bacterium
AGGAATCTCAATCATTGCAATCTTAACCCCATCATTTAGATCAATGTCGCATTTAGTACCTTTTTTTTATCTATTTTCATATACCCGTACTGGTATACTTTTCGGTGATAGGGTGGTATCCTTTTCGATGGCAATCTACAGAGATTACATAACACAACTCATTGTCTTTAATTTTCAATTCCTTCTTTGCGAATTCATAGTCGTTTACTCCTGAAGGAATCTTTGTAACAAATCTCATGTCCAGAACTGTGTCCCACTTGTGATTTAATCTATCAGTAAACTTTGATCTCTTCTTTTCATTTTTAAGTTCAAGTTCACTTCTGTCTCTCTTGTCCTTTGGAACAAAAGTCCTGATAAAATTGTCTAAAGTTGGGTTATTGTCCATCGTAGAATCGTGGTCGTCCTTGTCCAGGCCACATTGCCCCTAACTCAACTGTACCCGATGGCCGACCTAAGGAGGCTAGCGTGGTACAGGGTGTTATCGGGTCGCCTTCAACTAAGTCCCATTGGTTTGTTCAACAAATGAGTATTTAGTAGTTCAGATCCTATTTCCTTAATTGTTTTTTCAATGCGATTTACTTGGTCAATGCTTGGAAATTTTATTCCTTTCGAATATTGCCTTAGAAGACTTGTGTTCATTCCTGTTCGCTTAGCCAGCTTAGTGACATTTATGAAATCATGAATTCTGAAGAACTCCTGTAGATCCACTACAAATTCGAAATTTGGATTCATGATCGGATTTTTGTCGGTTTCCTCCAAATAGATTTCCAAAGCAGCTTTCGCATCAACCTTGAGTTCGCTAAGGGATGTACCTTAACAAAATACGTCGGGAAATTCTTGAATTTGACCCCAGTATCCATCATCTCCATGCTCAATGATAAGTGTTAATTTTTTCATTTTAATCCGGCTTGTTTTATAATTCGTTTACATGTTCCGGTTGGAATCTCCTTCCCCCTGTGATATGGAAAGACAATGACTTGCTTTGACCCCTCTTTTTTCAAGATCTTATGACTTCCTTTCTGGCGTTCCTCGTACCACCCGTTTTTGAGACAAATTTAGATCGGGCTCAGGGCGGTTGGCAAGATGCAATTCATAGTACGCTTACATTGCACTGCCTTTTTGGACCGAAGAATCGATCCAACCCACAAAATTCTGACACCCCACAACGGCAATCACTCGTCCCCAGACACCAACTACTCAACGATATCCACTTGCTGCTCTTTGTCTATCCCATCGCACAGTATAGTATGCTATTTTTATTGCATAACTATTACTGCGACCAATTAAACTAAACATTATGATTCTATCTGAATCCAAATCTACAACAATGAAATCACTTGTACTGCTCATTGCTTGTATGCTATGCCTGCCTTCAAAGCCTCAGGCACAGGGATGTGCTGGGGTCAAAAACGTTTCGGACTTCAACCAAGGCCAATATTTACAATCCGATTTGGGGAGCACTGGTTCTCTGTGGAATGTCAGTATCAACAACAGATATTTTAAAGCCTACAGAGATTTTAGGGGGAAGGTGGATCTGGAGGTTCCGGCACGGAATCAGGCAATCAACAAAAATTTTACGACGGAGATATCCATCAACCACCTGATGAATCGTGGCTGGTCCATGACTCTCGCCGTGCCAGTTTCTGCGAATGTCCGTGAAGCATCTGGAGAACATGGCGGACCCGATACAGAAAGGTTTAAAACCAGTGCATACGGACTTGGTGATATCAGGTTGGTTGTATCAAAGTGGATACTCAAGCCAGCCGAAACACTAAAAGGGAATTTTCAATTGGGTTTAGGACTGAAATTCCCTACCGGAGATTTTGCCCAGAAGGACTTCTTCCATCGAAATGGAAGCCTTGTTCTGGCAGCGGTAAATCCGGGTATTCAGCCAGGTGATGGCGGACTTGGACTGATCGGAGAAATGAATGCTTACTATCGCATCGCCGAGTCTCTTGGTCTGTATGCAAATCTATATTATATGGCAAATCCACGTGAGCACAACGGTGAGTCCTGGGGTGGCTTCACATACTCAGAAGAACAACTTAAGGCCGGAATAAATCTGATGAGTGTGGCTGATGCTTTTGCCTTACGCGGGGGAATCTATTATGATGTCTCACCTTCTTTTACGCTCTCGGCAGGTCTCAGGAATGAAGGTGTGCCCGTCACTGATTTGATAGGGAGCAGTAGAGGGGGTAGGAGACCGGGTAATTATGTCTCTATTGAGCCAGGATTCATTTTGAGGACATCTAAGGTCTCATTCTACGCATACACTCCGGTGATCATCTCCAGGGAAATAAAGCAAACCGTAGGAGGCAAACTGCTGGGCGTACACAGTCCGGGAGGGTCTGCCGATAATCAGATTCTGTTCGGTATCTTATTCAAATTATAGAGGTAAGCAATTTAAACCCCCAAAAATAAGTCGGGCTACTTCAAAATAAAGGAATACACTTTCTGTTAGTCGTTAACTCTTTTTACCCGATAACGAAAAAGACATGCGAAAAATGATTTTATTTTTTAACCTTATAAAACCACATTTATGAAACAATTAGGATCCCTTTATCTATTGGTAACAATTATCTTATTGCTATCTTCCTGTCGGCAGGATTCACTTGATATCAATGATGGTATTGATGGCTTTAATAATTTAAGTAGTAAAACATTGACTAGCGCAGAGAGTAGATCTTTTGATATTCCTGTTGAAATTTACGAGAATCCGGTTGGAGAATTTATGGTAATTCCTGGAGCTACTTCAAAATTGCATCGTTCCGCAAACGGTATTACAGTAAACTTTAAAACTAAAAATTTAATACCAAATAATGCATATACTATGTGGTGGGTAATCTTTGGGGATGCTCCGGGCCCACCAATTCTTGTTACTTATGCTGCTGGTCACATTGCAGGTGGAAGTGGGAACGGTAATTTTTCTTCACATTTAAGCGTTGGGGAGATTTTTAATAACCCTCTAACTGCTGAAGTTCATTTGGCATTACGTACTCATGGACCAGCTCAGCCGGGAATGATACCTGACCAGATACAAACCATGGAAGGTGGTTGTCTTAGTGGTTTTCCATCAGGTCCCGCTCTACATCCAGACTCTGAGGTAGTAGGGTATTGTGCTAATATACAAGTTGCCATGCATCCAGCAAATTAATATTTTAGCAGGGTTGTTTGAAAAAAGAAATGAGATAGTATTTCTTAATTAAAAGGAACAAAAAAAACCGTAACTGCTTAGGATAACGGTTACAGTTTTTTATTTACCCTCAATAACAATAAATTAGTCGAGTGAGCCTGCTCCTCTCCTGCCGCTTTGCATACGATTATTACGAGTGCTTTTCACCATACCCAACAACAAATTTTGGTTGAGCACCCAAGGGGAAAGGTTTATGGCAATGACAGTTTAATGAAAAT
>JBGTCB010000758.1:0-2641 GCA_041748995.1 Saprospiraceae bacterium
TGAGAAGATCATTCCCTTCCCGGGTTCTTTCACCGACCCCTGCAAATACAGAAATACCTTCATATCCTTTGGCAATGTTATTGATCAACTCCTGGATTAAGACCGTTTTTCCAACCCCCGCACCACCAAACAGACCAATCTTACCTCCCTTCTGGTATGGCTCGATCAAATCGATTACCTTGATACCTGTATACAGAACTTCAGTGTCCGTCGAAAGATTCTCGTAAGCAGGTGGATCGCGATGGATGCTGTATCTCGATGCATCTTTGACGATAGGGCCGATACCGTCAATCGTCTCCCCTACTACATTAAACAAACGACCCTTAATTACCTCTCCGGTCGGCATCGTGATAGGTTCACCCGTATCCAACACCTCCATACCCCTCGTCAATCCATCGGTAGCATCCATTGCTATCGTCCGAACACTGTCTTCTCCCAGGTGCTGCTGGCATTCAAGCACCAACGTATCGCCATTCTCACGCTTGATGGTCAATGCGTTCAGGATTTCCGGTACTACAGAACCTTCACCTGCAAAACTGACGTCGACAACCGGACCAATTACCTGCTTTACTCTACCTATATTTGACATAAAATGATTACTTTTTTTGGATAGGATTTGAAAATCGCTGCAAAGATATATTTTTTAGCAAACAAACAAAGATCACAGGGTTTATTCGGAATTGTGACCAATCAAATAAATTACTCCATATCCGGTAAATTCCGGTTATGAGATCACAAGGAGTTATGGGGGATAACAGTACTTCCAGCAGGATATTTCAGGAGCTTGCCGAAATAGCAAAAGGGGGTATCTTTTCTAATGATCACCGGCAGCAAATAAACTTCTGGCTGAAACAATACAACTATGATATCTCTGAAGATGCTATAGCTGATTTTCTTAAAATAGTATCCGTTGAGCTGACCATCGCAAAGGGAGCCGGTGAACCTGAACAAATGGTTCCTGAATCCGTCCTGCCGCCACCCGCAGAATTACAGCCAAAGGCGGATCACCATACAGCTCGTATCATCCGGGAAATCATCTCTTCAAAGGATACAATTCTTTTGGAGGAGACCCTTCGTATTCTTGAGCGGCAAAATAAGTTGTTACCTCCCTGGACACTCCCCTACATACTCGATTACTGCCAGCCACAACATCACCTTCACAAATTGTTAGACAAGACTATGGGAATGCGGGGAGACTGGCTGGCAGGACAAAGGCAGGAATGGAACTGGTGGTTATCAGTCCGGGATCCTAAGCCGGGTCACCCGGATGTTTCCAACTTGCTAAACTGGATCTACTTTTATAAAGATTCCGGTGTTGATCTATTGCCTGCGATAAAAAAACTATCCACAAAAAAACGGATTCATTTGTTCAGCCAATTAATCAGGGACCCTCACGATTCTTACGAAAGCATTGCCAGGGCATATTTGAATTCACAGTCAGCATCCGAGAGGTCACCTGCCAACACCCTTCTGATTAGATTAAATACAACAGAACAACATGAGATTGCTGACTATATACTTAAGATTTGCAGGGATAAGATCCAATTGAAAAGTGACCAGATAAAATTTTCCAAAATCGGAGATAAACAGGCTGCTGTTCTGTCTTCTAAATTGAATAATCCCGCAATATTTGAGGATTATCTGCAAGATTCCAGCCATCGTCTGATGAGTCTTTTTCCTCCCCAAACCCTATTTCAGCATATGAATATCCCGGTGAAAAATATCTGCCATCATCTCATTAGCACTACAACCCTTTTGGGTCTGTATCAGATAACCGTTTGTTCGGCTAGTCACCGCGATACTGCACCTAACTGGATAGAGTCACTATGTCTGGACTGGATTAATTTCTATCCGGAACATAATACCACTAAAATCAATATGACACCCTTGTGGCAATCACTCTCATATGAATTGTACCAAAAAATAATCGAAATTCTTATCAGGGATACCGGTGAATATTTTATCGAGAAAATGACTCTTATCAGTACTAATGTTGTTCACTATATCCGTAAAGACCTCTCGAAGCAGCTGGTTGAAAAATTAATTAATCTGCCTGGCAAGCGAATTAACAGGCGTGACAATGAAAATCTCAGCCACCTTTTCCCTAAACTTCAATATAGTCTGGATCCCCGGGTTAATAATTCAGTTAATTTAGAGTGGATGGAGCCTTATAATCGACAAGACAAATTAAACGCTGTCCTCTTACAGTTCAAAAATAAAATCCGCATGAGGTCTGAATTATTAACAGCAATATTAAACTCCAAAAATTAATTAAAAAAACCCAAGTCCTTAACATTCCTAATTTGTAACTACTTAGGTCAATATAAGATTTTTCCGCAATACATATAAATATTTTATATATTTGAGAAACCGCACTGATTAGGATAACTGGACGAAGCACCGATTAAAATGGTCAAGTTATCGAGAATTCAGCTAAAATATTAAAGAGAATCAATGAACTTCAATTCGAGGTGGAAATGCTTCGTGGGGAGAATGAAATACTTCGAAAGGAGAATGCCGCATTGACGGAAAGGGTTAAAGAGCTTGAATCACGTTTGAATCAGAATAGTAAGAATAGTCATTTACCACCTTCGCGAGACAGTCATAAAATTAAGTCGGCATTTGTGCGAGGAGGATCGAA
>JBGTCB010000759.1:0-22078 GCA_041748995.1 Saprospiraceae bacterium
GGTTATCCGCTATGAACAAGAGCTTTTTGAAGCCGACACGCAGCTAATTGAGAATACCCTATCCGGGTTAACGAACCGGTATCCGGAATTTACGGACGTATTTCTTAATCAGATTATTGTTGATCCCAATTATGGCAATGATGTGACCGCATCGGCATCTTCTTTTGTTCGGGATTCCTTCATTCGATCTCTCTATGAAACCTGCAATACAAAATATCGTGATTTTTCGAAATATGAGCATGAGCTAAACAAAGCGTTCCGGTTTTTCAAATATTATTTTCCTGACAAACCTGTTCCTGACATCTATACCTGTTTATCAGGTTTTGAAGTTGGTTCATTTACCGTAGGAGATAATATTCTCGGTATCGGGCTTGATTTTTATCTGGGGCCCGATTATCCCTATCCTCCGAATCTTTTTCCGGCATACATACAGGAATCGATGACATCAGAATATCTGGTAGCAAAATCCATTCATGCTTTGGTGATTAACTATGTTGGTGAAACGCAAGGTACCCGACTACTGGATTATATGATCGGGAATGGCATTGAACTATATATTAAGAAGAAACTTTTGCCCTCCACTCCAGAGGAGGTCATTTATGAGTATTCAGCTGCACAGATGGAGTGGTTAAAGACTAATGAATCTCAGATCTGGGCTCATCTTATCCATGAGAATTTATTACACAGTGTCAATTACCGAAGTTTTCAAAAAATTGTTGACCCGAGCCCAAATGTACCAAATATGCCACCTGATGCACCGGGTCGACTTGGCAATTGGATAGGTGCTCAAATTGTCGAGAGCTACATGACACGTAATCCGGAAAGTACATTTTCTGAGCTCATTGAAATAAACGACGCACAAAAAATACTGACGGAGTCCAAATATAAACCCCGTCAATAACTAGTGTCATGTCAACGTTTAAATGACGGGTAAGGCGGTGTAGATTTTGGGGTAGGTCAAGGCACAAAAAATGAGCATAGCCATAGCTACGTGAGTTTTTTGTAACTCAGAGATACCTCAAAAGATACCCCGGATTACCCGTAGGTTTAGGCTGACTTGACACTAGGATCCATACTGGCTTGGGACCATTTTTTTATTTTCGAAACATTCCCCCCAGCACTTTCATACCCATACCGGCCAGATCATCCATTACGCTACCATCTCCATCGGCATCGAGTATCTTTTCAATCAGTCCCATTCCTTCCCGTTGCTTCGAAACCTGAGTGACCGTGCCAGAGAGAATTTGAGATAAACCACCTAAGTCAAAGCCACCTTCTTGCTTTGCCTTACCCAATGCTCCCATTACAATTGGAGCCAATAATTTCAACAGCTCAGAGCTTTTTAAAAAATCCAGACCGCTGGATTTACTGACCATCTGAACTACATTGTTGCTCTTGCCACCTAATATATGTTCAAGTATACCTAACCCATTTGCTGCTTTGTTTTGAGGTTTGGTCCCTCTTAGCATATCCATCATATTATTGAGAAGGCTCCCATCGTGATCCCGTTCTAAAGCACCTATTAAAGCTTGTCCCTCTTCTGGTTTAGCTGCATTTCGGGATAAAGCAGCGAGCAGTGTTGCAAAGACTCCATTTGCAGCATTGACGGTTTGTTCTTTGTCTGCGCGGATTGTATAACTCAATTGATCCACAACGTCGTCACTCAGTTGGTTCTGTAAAAGTTCTAGTAAATTCATTTGATAAGTTGTTATTTTAAGTAAGAGTTAGCCTTGGCTCCAGTTCTAGAAAACCTGGTCCGCCAAAGATGTTTATACATTATATATGGGGATCAACGTTCTATTTAACTTCGATGTTCTGATGAACTGAGGTTTTTAGACACTATCACTCAAATATTTGTAATTTTAAGCCATTAAAATAGAAAACAATGAGTCAATTGATATTATTATTCTCATTAGGAGGTCCTGAAGTTATCGTGATTCTCTTTGCAATTCTCCTTTTATTTGGAGGTAAAAAGATCCCAGAACTTATGCGAGGATTGGGTAAAGGCATTAAAGAGTTCAATAATGCTCGTTCAACCATTGAATCAGAACTAAAGGAAGGCATGAGAGAATTGGAGGATGAGAAGAAAGCCAGTAAGAGCTAAAGTGCAATGCCTGTCAGGATACTTGATAGCTTTACTTTTTTTACTCCCATTACATGTATCATGTTCTCAAACCAGGTCTTTAAATAAGGAAGATCTGTCAATATATAGTACTGATTTTCAATATGAAGAAAATCAAACTCTTATACTTTTGGTCGATCTTTTACCTGATCAGGTTCATCTCAAAAGAGCGAGAATTATTGAAGGAAACTATCGTCCTGTAGTTGAACCATTGACCCAGGAAGAGGCAGTCAGAATTCAATATCTTGATGATTCTAATCAGGTACTCCTGGAGAAAGTGCTGGATCACCCACTTATTCAATACAGAGAATATAGTGATGAAGGTGGCCGGCTTCAGTATGTCCGGGTTGAGGCAGAAAAGGGAGCACTGCTATTGAGATCACAATATAGCAAGGCTTTTAAATCAATCAGGATTGACTATGGAGATCAGAGCATCTATCGGAAGATATCAACCATGGCTCTCATCATGGAGGACTAGGTTAGTATTCCTTTGTCTTTTATATTCCGGGGTATCCTATAACCAACCGTTTCCTATGGATACCATTTTATGGACTGGTCCAGCTGATCAACGAATCAACATGGTCTTTCTTTCTGATGGTTACCAGGCAGCCCAACTCGATCGTTTTCTTGATGATGTGCACTCCGTAGCCGATCATTTCTTCAGTCAGAGTCCCTTTAAGGAATACAGGCCTTACTTCAACCTGGTGGCCATAAATGTTCCTTCTGAAGAGTCAGGGGCAAAGAAAAATCCTTCCGATACTTTAAACAATTATTTTGGAAGTTCATTTAACAACTCGGGCATTGAGCGGTTGTTAGTCGCTGGAAAGAGCTACCTGGCTCAGGAAATACTCTTTAATCAGTTCCCTTTCTTTCATCAGGCTGTATTGATCGTCAATGATGCCAAGTATGGTGGAAGCGGAGGCTGGCTGGCGACTACCTCAGTCCATGAAAGTGCCCCGGAGATTGCTCTCCACGAAATTGGTCATTCATTCGCCGGACTAGCTGATGAATACTGGGCAGGAGACCAATTTGCCAGAGAGGCCTCCAACCTGACACAGGAGACCGATCGCAATCAGATAAGATGGAAGAATTGGCTCAATTTTGACGAAGTGGATATTTATCCACATAATGAGAGTCCCACCTGGTTACGACCTCATCAAAACTGCAAAATGCGTGTGCTCAATCCGGATTTTTGCCCGGTCTGCAGAGAAGCCCTGGTGAAGCAAATTCACCGTCTGGTAAATCCTATCATATACTTTGAACCGGAAGATGAGGGTGTGGTTTTGTCTGAAGATTCGATCACCTTTAGGGTTGAGCTGCTGCATCCCCTGCCCAGTACCCTGAGTGCAAAATGGAAAATAAATCAGGAACTGGCGAGTTCTTCCAATGAATGGGTAGCTCATCGTGCAGAAATTGATCAGAAATTGAATACGGTCGATTTGATCGTTGCTGATACCACTCATTTCGTTAGGGACATTGTTCATGAACAAAACAATACCCACAGTCTAAGCTGGTTTGTTGAACTCGGAGAAACAACATCCCACAGGCAGCCGACTCTTAAGCAATTGGTGATCGTCTATCCCAATCCTACCAGCCGGGATCTCTTTATAATGCTACCTGAGCAGCCCTATCATGGGTCGATCAGATTGGAATTGAGAGATGTTTCCGGCAAGCTTCTTTACCAGGACGTATTACTTGAGCAGGCACGATCTATTGAATTTACATCCTATCCGGCGGGCACTTATTTCTTGAAATTTCAGGATGAATCCGGAGTGATGATATCCAGGATTCTAAAGTTGTGATGCACGAACTGAAAGAATTGACACCGTAATCATTATAGTTTGAAGTGTTTGTCCAATTGTCTATCATCTTAAATATTGGAAAATATGCAGAAAATGATATCTTTGCGCCACTTTAGAAAGTTCTTTGGTAATGAAGGCGCTCAATCAATATAATCTACCTCTGAAAGCCCTTAAAGAGGGAACAGAAATCCTGACGTATGAAATTGATGCTGGTTTCTTTCAATCATTTGAAAATGAACTGGTTGGTGTTTGTAAAATACATCAGGAAGTTGTCGTAGAGAAACGTTCTGAGTTGATCACTCTTACGTTCATTCATGGAGGCTACATCCAATCCGAATGTGACCGATGTCTCGAAAAGATCAAGATAGCCGTATCGGGAACAAGGAGGTTTGTAATGAAATTTGTAGAAGAAGATCAGGAGGATGAAGAAGACGTTATCTATGTAATTCAGGATGAAGATTATTATGATCTCAGTCCTCTGATTAATGAAGGGGTGACTTTATCCTTACCTATGATCAAAGTGTACGATTGTTTTTCTGATCCGAACGCGCCCTGCAATAAAGAAGTTTTAAAGTATCTCAACCGAGGAGCATCAGAGGAGGTTTCACCGGTTTGGGACCAATTGAAGAATCTTAAATTAGAAGACAAATAAAATCACCGTGTCATGGCACATCCAAAGAGTAGGATTTCAAAGACCAGAAAGAGAAAAAGAAGAACCCATAAGAAATTGACAACCCCTCAAATAGCAATTTGTAAAACTACAGGAGAACCCCACCTTTTCCATAGGGCATACGAGGTGGAAGGTAATTTGTATTATCGAGGCAAATTGCTGGCTAATCTCGAACCGGAAGAAGATTAGTAGATCATATTAAAGACATTTACTTAAGACTCTTTCCTCGCATACAGGAAGGAGTCTTATTTTTAAATTAGAGCACCTCTATTTACCTCTGATTGAGTAAATAAATTTTTCGAAGAAAAGTGTTTTACCATGAACGAGGTTGATAGAGGTGCTCATTATACTGATTCGAGTCTAAATCAGAAAATTGAATGAAACGAATTATCCATACAATGGGGGCTCCCTCTCCAGTCGGTCCGTATAATCAGGCAGTCTTAGTTGATCGTATCTTGTTTGTATCGGGACAAATAGCCATCGACCCAAGTACAGATCAATTGGTCCAGGAGAATATCGTAGAGGAGACTCACCAGGTTATGAAAAACCTCCTGGCGATTCTCACAGAAGCAGGAGCTTCTTTTGAAGATGTTGTAAAATGCACGGTCTTTGTTAAAGATATGCATCTTTATAGTCAGATTAACGAGGTCTACTCTTCCTATTTTGATGACGAAACAGCCCCTGCACGTGAGCTGGTGGAAGTGAGTAATCTTCCTAAGTTTGTCAATGTGGAAATTTCGGCTATAGCATTTCTAAACCGATAAGAATCATGGTTCAAAAAAGAGTATTGTCTTGCATTCAGCCAACGGGAAGATTGCATTTGGGTCGTTACTTTGGTGCCATAAGAAATTGGGTTGAACTGCAATCACAATACGAATGTATTTACGGCATCGTCAATTACCATGCGATGACCATGCCCTATCAGATAAAAAATCTGATACCTTCCACCTGGGAATTGAGCTTTGATCTGTTAGCCTGTGGCTTAAAGGCTGACAACATATTCATTCAATCGTTAATTCCTGAACATGTCGAGCTGTATTGGATCTTCAATACCTTGACCGGTTATGGGGAATTAAAAAAAATGACTCAGTTTAAGGACAAGAGCAAACAAGTGTCCGAGAAAGGAGATGGAGCTTTTATATCCAGCGGACTGTATACCTATCCCGTATTGCAGGCCGCTGACATTTTGATTTATCGTGCTCAATATGTACCGGTAGGGAAAGACCAGGAACAACACCTCGAATTAACCCGCAACATTGCTCAACGCTTTAACTATCATATTGGCAAAGATTTTTTCGCATTGCCGGAACCTTTGTTTACAGAAATTCCTAAAGTGATGTCAACCGCAGATCCTACACGTAAAATGAGCGCGAGTTTGGGTGAAAAACATTTTATCGATTTGTTTGCCGATCCGGATCGTATCACCAGACAGATCAAATCTGCCGTCACAGATACTGGAGAAAGGTCAGCAACGATGAGTCCGGGTGTTGAAAACCTGTTTAGTCTGTTGAAAGCTACCGGGGGGAATACCGATGACTATAATAATTTACAGGAGACATACTACCAGGGTAATCTGCAATATGGACATTTGAAGGAAGTGGTAGCCAATGCATTGGTGCAGACAACAGCTGCTATTCGTGACCGTAAAGCAGAAATTGTCAGTAACAAAAAGCAGGTGAAGGAACAGATCAGGGCTTCATCAGAACAAATCAGGCAAAGAGCCCAACAAACAATAGTGGAGGTGAAGGAACTGGTAGGACTACTCAACGTAAAGTTTTAATTTTTTGAAGAAAAGTCCAGGAGGACTGTAGAAATTAATGTTGATTCTGAAGCCGTAAATCGCTGTCGCTGGAGGGGTGAGACGAAGCTACCGGACAACTTGCACCTGGGGACCACTGCACCTTCAACGCAGGCATATAGCCCATAAACCGGCAAATTAAAAGTTGTATACTTATGAAAATCATCTGTATTGGAAGAAATTACGTTGATCATGCCAAAGAACTTAATAACCCTCTTCCGGCGAAGCCAATCATCTTTATGAAGCCTGCAACGGCTTTACTGGTGGATGACAAACCCTTCTATTATCCTGATTTTACCCAAAACCTGCATTATGAAGCCGAGATCGTCTTAAAAATTTGCAAAAATGGTCGTCACGTCGAACCAGAATTTGCTCCAACATATTATGAGGAGGTTGGTTTTGGCATTGATTTCACGGCGCGTGATCTCCAGGATGACCTAAAGTCAAAAGGACATCCATGGGAACTTGCCAAAGCCTTCGATTTTTCTGCACCTTTGAGTAAGTTGATCCGTTTGGATACACTGCAAAATCCAGATGGAATTCATTTCAGGATGACCCGGAATGGACTGACAGCACAGGAAGGTAATACAGCTGATCTGATTTTTTCTTTTAATGAACTTATATGCTACATATCCAGGTTTTTCCGATTGCAGGTTGGTGATTATGTGTTTACGGGAACTCCGGCTGGGGTGGGACCGGTACAAATCGGAGATATCTTAACCGGCTACATCGAAGACAAGAAAATGCTTTTGTGCGAAATAAAATAATAGCACGGCTTCAGAATTGCAATAAAATCTAACTTTACTGCATATTTATTTCACTTCAAATTTTTTAACATAAAATGCCCTATTTATTTACTTCCGAATCTGTATCTGAAGGTCACCCTGATAAAGTTGCAGATCAAATTTCCGATGCCATACTGGATGCTTTTCTGACCCAGGATCCGGATTCACGGGTCGCCTGTGAAACTTTGGTTACCACCGGATTGACCGTCATTTCCGGTGAGGTGACTTCGAAAGCCTATGTTGATGTGCAGAAAACAGCCAGAGATGTCATTAAAAAAATTGGTTATAATCGTTCCGAATATCAATTTGATGCTGACTCATGTGGTGTAATTTCAACAATTCATGAACAATCACCTGACATTGCACAAGGCGTAGATACGGACGATAAGAAGGAGCAGGGTGCGGGTGACCAGGGTATGATGTTTGGCTATGCTACCAATGAGACGCCAAGTTATATGCCACTTGGTATTGAATTGTCGCATTTGATCTTACGTGAATTAGCCGTAGTCCGAAAAGCCGGAAAAGAGATGAAATACCTCCGGCCTGATGCTAAATCTCAGGTAACCATTAAATATAGTGATGATAACAAACCCATAGCTATCGACACGATAGTGATATCGACACAACATGATGATTTTGCCGCTGAAACAGCCATGTTAAAGAAAATTAAAAAGGATATTCAGGAAATACTTTTACCTAAGGTCATTAAAAAATTACCGGCAAAACTTCGTAAACTTTTTGACAATAAATATCACTTGTACGTAAATCCCACTGGCAAGTTTGTCATCGGTGGACCCCATGGGGATACGGGCTTAACAGGCCGAAAAATTATAGTTGATACCTATGGAGGTAAAGGTGCCCATGGAGGAGGTGCTTTTTCAGGGAAAGATCCATCTAAAGTCGATCGTTCTGCTGCTTATGCGACCAGACATATTGCCAAAAATGTTGTTGCTGCCGGGCTTGCAGATCAATGCCTCGTTCAGGTGGCTTATGCCATTGGTGTGGCAAAACCAGTCGGCCTCTTTGTCAATACCTATGGTACTTGTAAAAAGGACATAAACGATGGAGAACTTTCAGAAAAGTTATCCCAAATATTTGATTTGCGACCCGCTTCCATTATTAGCCGCTATGGGCTTAAAAATCCCATTTATTTTGAGACTGCAGCCTATGGTCATATGGGAAGAACACCTGGCAAAAAGAAGGTCTGGCTCGGGTTAAATGGTGTGTCAAAAGAAGTAGAAATTGAAACCTTTACCTGGGAAAAACTAGACATGGTTGACGAAATCAAGAAGGCTTTTGATCTCTGATTGTCCGATCAGGGTAAATGACTTCGATCAAAGTTCACCCTGACACAAGGAAATATCTCGTTGAAGGATTTTTCAAAAAAATAGGATTTTGTCATCAGTGATTTTGGAGGTTGGATTCAGCTCATCAATGCCTCCATCGCGATCTTTTCAAAAACTTTACGGGTAAATTATCTCCCATTCATAGCTTGAAAGATATCTTTAAAGCCTCTAATTAATTAATCCATAAACATTAGATATGGCAAAACTTCGAAGTCAGGGTTGGTTTGGTAAAAAAGGAAAAGATGGGTTTATCTACCGGGCCTGGATGAAGAATCAGGGTATTCCCGATGATGAATTCCGGTCAAAGCCCGTAATCGGTATTTGCAATACCTGGTCGGAGCTCACCCCGTGTAATGCCCATTTCAGGGAGTTGGCCGAATCAGTGAAACGTGGAGTGTTGGAAGCAGGAGGTTTTCCCCTCGAGTTTCCGGTGATGTCTTTGGGTGAAACCCTGATCAAGCCAACGGCTATGCTCTATCGTAACCTTATGAGTATGGATGTCGAGGAATCCATAAGAGCCAATCCTATTGATGGTGTTGTTCTTTTGTGCGGATGTGATAAAACTACTCCAGCTTCAGTGATGGGTGCATGTAGCACAGACATACCAACCATTGTTGTCTCAGGTGGGCCAATGTTGACTGGTAAATATGAAGGTAAAAATATTGCAACTTCTGATGTATGGCGATTCGCCGATGAGGTTACCAAGGGCACTTTTAGTGCTGATGAATTGAGGGAAGTCGAAGCGTGCATGTGTCGCAGCCGGGGCCATTGTGCCGTTATGGGTACGGCATCTACCATGGCGTGCATGGTCGAGGCATTAGGGCTCACTCTGCCTGGCAATGCAGCCATTCCGGCGGCAGACTCCAGACGTAAAGTCCTTGCTCAGTTTAGTGGGAGACGAATTGTAGAAATGGTAAGAGAGGAAATGACGATCTCCAAAATTCTGACTCGTGAGGCTTTTGAAAATGCCATCAGGGTTAATGCTGCGATGGGAGGTTCCACCAATTTTGTCCTCCACCTCCTGGCGATTGCCGGTCGTATGGAAATACCCTTGTCACTAGATGACTTCGATTTGTTGGGTAGTAAAATCCCATTGTTGGCAAATCTCCAGCCATCGGGAGACTATTTCATGGAAGATTTTTATTATGCTGGTGGACTACCGGCAGTCATCAATCAACTTAAAAGTCTTCTACATATGAATGCCATCACGGTAAGTGGGAAATCGGTGGAAGATAATAATGCGAATGCTAAGATCTATAGTCCTGAAGTAATTGCTACTATCGACCAACCATTTCAGGAAAATGCCGGAATTGTCGTAGTGAGAGGGAATCTGGCTGCTGAAGGATGTGTCATCAAACCTTCTGCAGCATCCCCGGCTTTGATGAAACACCGGGGCATTGCGGTTGTCTTTGAAGACATAGAGGATTATAATGCCCGAATCAATAGTCAAGACCTGGTGGTCGATGAAACTTCTGTACTTGTCTTGAAAAATGTTGGACCCAAAGGATATCCCGGAATGCCGGAAGTTGGCAATATGGGTCTACCCCGAAAGCTACTTGAAAAAGGAGTGACAGATATGGTTCGGATTTCAGATGGCAGAATGAGCGGAACCGCCTTTGGCACCGTGTTTCTGCATGTCGCTCCGGAATCTGCCGCTGGTGGTGCGCTCGCTTTTGTCGAAAATGGTGACGAAATCGAAGTGGATGTTTCCAGGAAATACATTCATCTACATGTTAGTGAGGGTGAACTGGAAAAGAGGAAGTCTGGTTGGTCACCTCCTGACCTGGGTTACAACCGGGGTTATATAGGACACTATATCAAACATGTAGAACAAGCCCACCTAGGCGCTGATTTAGATTTCTTAAAAGGTAAATCGGGAAACACAGTCACACGCGATTCACACTAGTAGGCTAAACATAGGTGGAGTTCTCATGTCCTGAAAAGATAGCCTTAGTTTGCTCCAATAATTCACCTCCAGGGAAAAAGTCTCGTTGATAATCAGCGGCTTTAGTCTTAAATTGTACTCATTTTATGCCAAAGCTGCCGATTGTAATTGCATTTTATGGAGGGATAATTGGATTATTGATCCAATTCGTGGCTTGCCAGTCCGTCATGCCCGATGAGCTGGCTGCGTTGAATAATCAAATTCCGGAGATTATTGACTATAATTTTCATGTCAAACCGATATTGTCCGATCGATGTTTCAAATGCCATGGTCCGGATGCAAATCAACGTAAGGGTGATCTTAGATTGGATTTACCTGATGATGCTTACAGGAAGGCCAGCAATCTAACCAGTGAGGCGACTTATATCATTGATCCTGGAAATCTGAGACGCAGTGAACTTGTAAATCGCATACTGAGTAAGGACCCTGAGTATATGATGCCCACCCCTGAGTCAAACCTCTTGCTCGACGATCGTGAAAAGGTGATCCTCTTACGTTGGATTGAACAAGGAGCAAAATACAAAGAACATTGGGCATTTTTGTCTCCACAGCCAACTCCGATTCCAGCATTCAATGAAGATACTTGGGTTAAGAATGATATCGATCATTTTATCCTGCAACAACTGGAGATCATTGGATTACAACCTAGTCCTGAAACCAATGATGAAAATTTATTGCGGCGGATAGCTCTCGATCTGACCGGATTACCCCCCACCCCTGATGAACAAAGTCAATTCCTCTCTACAGGTCATCTGGTGCCATCAGATGTCATCGATTTTTATCTAAGCAAGCCTCAGTATGGCGAACGAATGGCGTTGGAGTGGCTTGACGTTGCAAGATATGCCGATTCCCATGGGTATCAGGATGATGGTATGCGAAACACCTGGCCCTGGCGCGACTGGGTAATCAAACACTTCAATCAGAATATGCCCTATGACACCTTTTTATTATGGCAGTTGGCGGGTGATATTTTACCTCAACCCACTCAGGATCAGCTCCTGGCTACCTGTTTCAACCGCAATCATCCCCAAACTCAGGAAGGTGGGGTAGTTGATGAAGAGTACCGGGTGGAATACGTAGCTGATCGCACGAACACTCTTGGTAAGGGCATCCTGGGGCTTACTATGGAATGCGCCCGATGTCATGATCATAAGTATGATCCGGTCAGTCAGAAGGATTATTATGCTCTATACGCATTTTTCAATAATAACAACGACGCAGGAATTGTGCCTTATGATGGAGAAGCATCACCGACAATAATGCTTCCTGATGAAGAAGCATCTCTAAGACTCGATAGTTTGCAAAAGAGGATTTATGTTTTGGAAGAAGCAGTATCCCAAAGCGATCAGTATCTGGAAGCATTTGAGCAATGGTGGGCTGGCAATCAATCAAATCCGAGAAAAGCATTTCCGGAGCAGTCCGGATTGATGGCGGATTTCTCATTTGAGAGAGAAATTGCTCTTGATAAATATGCAATTCATCTGGATAAAGGATCCCCCCCCAAAAAGCCAGCCGGGCAAAAGTCTTCTACTACCTATGCGTATTTTAATGATAAGAAAAAGAAACCTGATGCTACCATCTGGGGTCATCCGGACGATCGACCAAAAATTGTTGAAGACGGTCACTCCGGGAAGGGAGTTTTATTTACCGGGGATGCTGGTATCCGTTTCAACCGGGACCTGGATTTTGACCGGGACCAACCGTTTGCTGTATCCCTTTGGGTAAAGTTTCTGAAACAGGGTGAAGAAGGTCCCGTCTTTGGTAAAACCAATGGTGATTTTGAAGGATATCGAGGCTGGCTTTGTAAGTTGAATACGGACGGTACCCTGTCTTTTCAACTGAATCACGTTTGGCCGGACAATTGTATCGATTTTCAAACGGTCAATCCCGTTTCAGTTAATGCCTGGACGCATATTGTTTTATCTTATGACGGAAGCAGCACTGCCGGAGGAGTTAAGTTTTACATCAATGGAGAGACCCCGGAATATCGATTGCATACCGATCATCTGACTAAAAGCATTTTGCACGGCACAAAGGGCTCTAATTGGTCCAATCAACCTTTTCTTTTGGGAATGGAATTGCGCAAATCTATCCAGCATATGATAGCTGATGATTTGCTGGTGTATAACCGTCGTCTTTCAGACCTCGATGTAAAATACCTGCATAGAGAAGAGCTACCCGGTTTTGAAGATCGGGATGCCTGGTTAGAGTTTTACCTCGCCAGTGGTAAGAATGATGACTATAATCAGGTGCAACAGCAACTGCAGCAAATACGATGCGAACAAAATTTGCTCATGACCGATCAACCCGAGGTGATGATTATGCATGAAAAAAAGTACCCACGAGAGACCTTCATTCTCGAACGTGGAGCCTACGATGCACCGTCTGTTCCTGTAGAACCAGCCATACCCGCTGTATTTCAAAAAACTGAAAGCTGGCAGGGTCAGGATCGATTAAGTCTGGCTAACTGGATCATTGATCCAGAGAATCCTTTGACTGCCAGAGTCCAAGTAAACCGGTTATGGAAGTTATGCTTTGGAAAGGGTCTGGTTGCAACTCAGGAAGACTTTGGTAGTCAGGGAAGTTTACCCACCCATCCCGATTTACTGGATTACCTGGCTCTTCGTTTTATTGATCTTGACTGGGATATGAAGGCAATGCTCAAAGAAATCATGTTATCGGCTACCTACCGGCAGCATTCTAAACCGTCTTCGGAAGCGGTGGAGAGAGACCCAAATAATCACTACGACTCATATTATCCTGCTCATCGATTAAGTGCTGAGGCCATCAGGGATCAGGCACTGGCTGCAAGTGGACTTTTAGTCCGGAAAATTGGAGGCCCCAGTGTTTATCCATATCAGCCTGATGGAATCTGGGAAGCCCTGGCAACCCGTAATGCTACGAAGTATCAGCAACAGTCAGGCGATAGTTTATATCGACGGAGTTTGTATACCATCTGGAAAAGGAGCTCACCACCACCGGCAATGTTGAATTTTGATGCACCCGACAGGTATTATTGTGTCGTGAGTCGTCAAAATACCTCAACACCTTTACAGGCATTGGTGCTGATGAATGATCCTCAATTTGTAGAGGCAGCCCGGATAATAGGGGAGAAAATGATGGAGACACCAGGTCTTGACGAGGCAATCGATCTGGCGTTCAGATGCCTTCTTTCCCGAAAGCCACGGCTGGAAGAAAAACAAAATTTAAATAGTCTCTGGCAAGCTGTTTATGCAGATTTTGTCAATGGCAGGTCAGTTTCCTCAAAGATATTAAGCATTGGGGAGTCAATTGCAAACCCTGAGATGGATAAAAACCAGCTGGCTGCTCATACCATCCTGGCCAGCACTCTGATGAACTATGATGAATTTGTCATGAAAAGATGAAAAAGGTTATGAATGATCTGACGATTACCGGCATTGTTGACCAACTTAATCGGCGTACTTTTTTGCGCAATAGTATGTTTGGACTGGGAGGTCTGGCATTATCCTCCATGCTCAACCGCAGTGTACCGCAGACCTTTGAGGTGCCGCATTTTGCAGCCAGGGCTAAGCGAATTATTTACCTTTTTCAGAGCGGAGCTCCATCTCAAATGGAGTTATTTGATTATAAGCCAATATTAAAGGAGCGTTTTGGAGAGGAGTTACCCGATTCGATAAGGGGAAATCAAAGGGTGACTGGTATGACTTCCAATCAGCGATCATTTCCCCTTGCTATGGGAGACTTTACCTTTGACCAGTATGGAGAAAGTGGAGCCTGGCTCAGCAATCTTTTGCCCTATCATCAAAAGATAGTTGACGACATCTGCATTATCAAAAGTATGTATACCGAGGCTATTAACCATGATCCGGCAGTTACTTTTATGCAGACCGGCTCTCAGTTGGCTGGTCGCCCCAGCATGGGTTCATGGTTGAGTTATGGATTAGGAAGTGAAAATGATAACCTGCCCGGTTTCTGTGTTTTGCTCTCTCGCAGCACTGATTTTGATCAACCCTTATATGCCAAATTATGGGGCAATGGATTCCTGCCTTCCGAACATCAGGGAGTTATGTTCAGGTCTGGTCATGAACCAGTACTCTATCTAAGCGATCCTGACGGACTTGACCGAAATACCCGGAGAACAATGCTTGATCATCTGGCGGCACTGCATGAAAGTCAGTTTGAACACTGGCAGGATCCTGAGATCAGTGCTAAAATAAACCAATATGAGATGGCCTACCGAATGCAGGCATCTGTACCGGAAACACTCAAAACTGGGAATGAACCCGAGCATATTTATGAGCTGTATGGTGAGGATGCCCGAAAACCAGGTACATATGCGCACAACTGTCTCCTGGCCCGAAAACTGATAGAAAAGGGCGTGCGTTTTGTGCAATTGTATCATCAGGGATGGGATACCCATGGTAATTTACCTAACCAGATCAAGCTCCTGACGAAAGATACGGATCAGGCATCAACGGGCTTATTGTTAGATCTGAAGCGCCGAGGTCTACTAGAAGATACTCTGGTAATTTGGGGAGGTGAATTTGGCAGAGGCTGTTATTCTCAAGGTAAACTGACACCAGATAATTATGGTCGGGATCACCATCCGCGGTGCTTTACTATATGGATGGCCGGAGCCGGAGTCAATAAGGGTGTCACCATCGGTAAAACCGATGATTTCAGCTATAATATTGTGGAAGATCCGGTACATGTTCATGATTTTCAGGCTACTGTCATGCATTTAATGGGCATTGATCATGAAAGGTTTGTTTTCAAATACCAGGGAAGAAGGTTCCGGCTCACAGATGTACATGGTTCCGTTGTACATAAAGTTCTGTCGTGATTTTAACGGTCTCCTAAGGTCGGTTCAGGTTTTCGAAAAGAGCAATATATTGTGGGTAGAGGGTGTGTGGGTGATACCTTTTCAGATGTGTGACCAGATCGCTTTCGTCCTTTTTTTGAGGTGCCCAATTGCCTACTTTCGACGTTAGCTTAAGTTGGAGTTCTTCTTTTGACAAATATAAATGGGTTCCATGCAGTCTTTCAGGAATGTGTTCCGGAAATGCCAGCCGGTTGGGAAGTAAAGGGTAGCAAGCTGCGTGAATGGCCTCGACGACGGAGATACCGAAGAAATCCTGATTACTTGTTGAAACAATAATATCCGATTTCCACAACCACCGGTAGTACTCATTCCGGTCTGCGACAAAACCCCAATGTAGAATGTGGTTTTTCAGTCTTTCCTGGGCGGTCTTAAAAATCTTCGGAATTCTTTGAAAACTCTGACCCAATACGACCAGTCGAAACTGGTAACCTTCTTCGGAAAGCCGGAAAAGTGTCTCAAAGAAAGCATCAGGATCTTTGTCATATTCCCAGCGGTGATTCCAAAGTACAACCGGTTGATCATTGGTCGAAGGCAGGTAATTTCGGTCGAGATGCGTTACGTCCAAACCAGGATAGATAACCTCACTCTTATTGCGGATTTCTTCAACGGTTGCAGAAAGGGTATGGTTTGGGAATTGCCCGAGAAAGAGAGGCAGGGCAGCAAGAAAAGATTCAAGGTGAAAATGTGAGTTGAAAACGATCTTGTCTGCTGTTATGCAACTGCTGTAGTTGATAAATCCATAATGGTTATCAAAATTACTTACGAGGTCAGAATCACTTGCGGACACCGGATAAGTGATCTGATTTTCGTGAAAATACAAGACAGTCCGGATATTAGCTTGCAGATATTGATGACACAGTCCAATAAAAAGATTCAGATCAAGCATACTGGTTGCAAGGATATAATCGGGTTGAAAGCCACTGGAGATCAGCTGCCGGGCAAGTTCTATACTACCTCCATGCATCCGCCATTTCCAATGAAAAGGGGCCAAAGTCAGGCATTTTATGGCATAAGGCAGGTGATCACTAAATATCTTTAGCCAAACCTGATGACTATAGGTTAAATATGGGTCAACAATCAGTATTTTCATAGAGACATTCTGGCTAAGCAACTATTTAGTTAAATTTATTTTTTATTGGTTGCTCCAGAAGTTCAAAATGAAAGAAAAATCCATCGCTCCATTCATGCATCCTCAAGTCAAACATCTGGAGGATGAATTGCACAATAAGCAGGTGCAACTCAATTTCCTTATGCGTATTACCCAGGCAATCAACGCTAATATGTCTCAACGGGATCTTTTTGAGATGTATGCTCAATTCCTCCATCAGGATCTGGGAGTGAACCGTCTGGCCATGCTTTTCAAAGAGCCTGCCGGGTGGAAATGTCATAAGGTACTTGACTACGAACTCAAGGATATTGATGAATTGGCTGCTGTCCTTTCAAAAAAGTACAAAGATTTTTCTAAACTGGGTGAACTTAGTCCGGATCTTTTAAAACCTTTTGAACTGGTCATCCCCGTTTTTCATAAAGAAGATCCCCTGGCCTATATCCTTGTTGGTAAAATGACCCAGGCAGAAGATATCTATGACCGGTTCAAATTTATAATCAGTATTACCAATGTAGTAGCAGTTGCTATTGAAAATAAGCGATTGTTTAACCGTTTTGTTGAGCAGGAGACCTATAAGAAAGAGCTTGAGTTAGCGCAGAGGGTACAACAAATGTTGATTCCTTCCGAATTACCCGACACGCCCGATATCGAGCTATCAGCCATATACCGGCCACATTCTGACATTGGTGGCGATTACTTTGATTATTGTAAATTGGAGGATGGAAAGCTCATAATTTGTCTGGCAGATGTCTCAGGGAAAGGTATTCCGGCTGCTATTTTGATGGCTAATTTTCAGGCAACCATGCGATCCGCAGTCAAAATTTATAGTGAGCTGGATGATTTGGTTCGCCACATCAATACAACTCTGGTTGGTATCACTAAAAGTGAAAGAATCGTTACTTTTTTTATACTCCAGTTTGATCCTCATCACAGGATAATCCAATATGTGAATGCGGGGCATAATCCACCTATCTACATAAATGGAACACTGACTGAGTATCTCACAAAGGGTTGTACGATCCTCGGGGCTGTTGAACTTCTTGACCAGGTCGATGTTGGTACGATTGAGATAGGTGATAGTGAATCACTGATCATGCTATACACTGATGGGTTGACAGATCTGCGCGATATAAATGGTGCCTATTTTGATGAAAAAAAGTTAAAGGACTTTGCAGAAGAACATAAAGACATATCTGCTGAAAAATTTAACCAGCAATTGTTAGAAGCCATGGAAACTTTTAAGGGACAAAGGGCATATCCGGATGATATAGCAGTAGTCACTTGTAAAATTAAGGCCAGGAGTGACGAATCTGACCTGGATAACGTTTTAAAGAATTAATGAAAAATAAAAACATAGCAGCAATACTGGCATTCTTTGGTGGCTTTGTCGGGCTTCATCGATTTTATTTGGGGCAGATAGGATTAGGAGTAGTTTATGCCTTATTGTTGGTGACGGGTATTTCTTTTATCCTCGGAATACTGGATGGAATCATCTTTCTCACTATGGATCAACAAGTCTTCGATGCAAAATACAACCGAAAATATGGCTTTTTGGACAGGCAGAGGGACACAGATTTTCAAAGGCCATCCAGAAAACGGACTTCCGACTTTGGAAAACAACAACATCAAAGACCCACTCAGAGAAGGAATACCACAGTTAGACGGGGTCCCACCGGCACCAGGAGAGTGAGAAATAACCCCTTTAAAATCGCAGGGATAAAGAAATTTAAGGAGTATGACATCGAAGCTGCCATTGAAGACTTCCATCAGGCATTAAAAATAGATCCTAATGATCTTACGATACACTTTAATCTGGCCTGTGCTTATTCGCAAACTGAAAAGGCAGAAAAGGCGTTTGAGCATATAAGCCGTTCAGTCGAGATGGGATTCAATGACTTTGCAAAAATTGATACTCATGACGCGTTGGCTTTTATACGCATACAACCTCAATGGGAACAATTTAAAGTTAACGGGTATACTCTGAGAAGACAACTGACATCACCTAAAGAAAACTTACTTGACAATGATCTGCTGCTGGAACAACTGAAAAAATTGAATGAATTAAAGGAAAAGGGTTTAATCACTGAAAGGGAATTTATCGAGCAAAAAACTAAATTAACCAGGCAATAAAAGTTCAATGAACGCAGTAAATATTATCTCTTATTCCATTCCCCTCTTAAAAACCTCAACAAGTGGCCTGGAGGCTTTGGAACTGATGAGTGATCATTATGTGCAGCATCTTCCGATCGTTAATAATGAACAATTGCTTGGATTAATTTCTGAACAAGATATTCTTGAGAATGACGAATCTGAGTCCATTGGATCGTATCAATTGTCCCTACAACATCCTCAGGTCAAGTCAAATGATCATATTTTTGAAGTATTGGCACAAATGGCGAGAGGAAAATTGACGGTAATACCTGTTGTTGATGAAACCGATAATTTTTTAGGTGTCATCAGTCAACAAGATTTGATACGATACTTTGCAGATAGTTTTTCCTTTAGTGAAGTGGGAGGGATCGTTGTACTGGAAATGAGTAAATCTGCCTATGCAATGTCAGAAATAGCACGTATTGTTGAAGCTGAAAATGTGGCTATTATTTCGAGTTTTATTACCAGATCTCAGGAAGAGGAAAAAATTCATGTACACTTAAAAATAAGCACTCCTGAAGTTTTCCGGGCAACAGCATCGCTGGAGCGGTATGGGTATCATGTCGTGGCGATGTACAGTGAACAACCGGATATAGATAGTTTTAAAGACCGTTATGAGTCTTTTATGAACTACCTCAATTTTTAATCCAATCTATTCATGGGCAATTGTAAAAGGAAGTGCTCACGATGCAGCCTGCTTTTTTTCCATTGCATTCTTTTGATAAATGTATCCTATGCCCAGTTAGACTATATCTTGATAAACAGGGTGGAGATTGCCGGAAATAGAAAAACTAAGGATGATCTGATTTACCGGGAACTAGATATCAAATTGAATGATACACTGCACGTTACGTCAATTTCTAATCGTTTCGAGTGGAATGAAAAACTCCTGATGAATACAGGACTTTTTAATAGTGTCAAAATTAATATTGAGAACTGGAACGAAAATGCAAGATCGATAGACCTTCTGGTTGAAGTCGTTGAGTCCTGGTATATTTTCCCTATACCAATTTTTAATCTTGCTGACCGAAATTTAAATGTTTGGTGGACAGAATTTAACGGTTCACTACAGAGAGTAAATTACGGAATGCGATTTGTTTATGTCAATTTTACTGGGAACAAAGATGATCTCAAACTTACACTGCAGGGTGGATATACAAGAAGGGTGCTCCTCCAGTACGACAGGCCTTATATAAACCGGAAGAAAACGTTAGGCATCACAGGGCGCTACTTTTTTGATCACCGTCGTGAATTTGCATATGAAACAAGGGGAAACAAGCCAATTTTTTATCAGGACCAGGAAAGAATTACACACAGGAGTCTGAAGGCGATTGTGTCTATGCATTACAGACCAAGGGTGGTGGGTTTTCATGAATTACTATTGAAGTATGAGCACAATCGTGTGACTGATAGCATTCTGGACTTTAATTCATTTTATTTTAATGGCAGGACGAGCCAACGATACTTTGAAATTGATTATGTTTTCAGAAAGGAGCGAAGAGATAGTCGGTTTTATCCTTTGAAAGGTGATTTTTTTGAAAGTGAAGTTCAGAAAATTGGATTGGGTATCTTCAATGATATTAATAAACTGTACACCTCCATAACATACGCAAGATTTTTCCCGATTACCGATCGATTTAATCTGGAGATGCGGGTGAAAGCTCAGAGAGAGTGGGTGAGAGCGCAACATCCATATTTTGGACTGGAGGCTTTGGGTTATGGGGCAGATTATATTAGGGGCTACGAACTTTATGTGATTGATGGCACGGATTTTTTACTGTCACGTAATTCATTCCGAGTCAAAATTTTTGACCGGATTTTTGATCTGAAGAAAAAGATGCCGGTAAAGAACTATCGTCTGTTTCCGGTTACTTTGTTTTTCACCTTAAATGCCGACATTGGTAAGTCGTATAATTATTTATTTAATGATGAAAATCCCCTAAATAATAGCTGGCTCTTTGGTAGAGGTATTGGTCTGGATATTGTACTCTACTACAAATACGCTTTTCAAGTGGAATACAGTTTCAATCATTTGAATGAAAAAGGTATATTTTTACACGCCAGGTCTGATTTCTAATGAAAGTACTCATCTACGGTAAATCGCTTATAAAAAGCCAGTTGGAATCGGTACAACTGTTATTTGACCTGTTAAATTCTGAAGAGGCCAAGGTCTACATTTATGAGCCCTATCTTAAGGAAATTGCTGAATTCATAGATATCAGGATTCCCGTGGAGAAAATTAATCACTATGCGGAGCTTCGTGAGAAGAACATAGACTTTGCCTTTACTTTGGGTGGTGACGGTACTATATTAAGTGCTGTAACCCTGATCCGGGACACAGGTATTCCCATCATGGGAATCAATTTGGGAAGGTTGGGATTTTTAGCCAGCATTGAAGAAAAGCGGATTGATCAGGCCTTGCAAATGCTCAAGCAAAAAAGATATCGCCTGGAAAACCGATCCATGTTATATCTCGATTCGAACAAACCGATCTTCGGTGAGAATCTTTTTGCCTTGAATGATTTTACAGTTTTAAAACGGGATAACTCATCCATGATCATCATCCATACCTATATCAATGGTGAATTTCTGACTTCTTACTGGGCGGATGGATTGATCGTAAGTACGCCGACAGGTTCTACCGGGTATTCTCTTAGTTGTGGTGGTCCCATTGTCTTTCCCCGGTCAAGGGATTTTATTATCACTCCTGTCGCTCCTCACAATCTGAATGTAAGACCTCTGGTCATATCGGATGACTCTGTAATAAGTTTTGAAATTGAAGGGCGCACGGAAAATTTCCTCTGCACGCTCGATTCCAGATGGGAATTGATTACGCAGGACTTTAAATTGTCCGTACGAAAATGTGATTTTGGTATTCAGTTGGTACAACTCCAGGAGATGTCCTTCTCAAAAACGATGCGTAACAAATTAATGTGGGGTCATGATACCCGGAAGAATTATTAATTATTGATTGGTTGAACAGAAATTGATTAGGGAGACCGATCATTTATCAACTTGATACGGTCCAGATAAGACATTGTGTCAGATCAAACTTTATAGTAATTTCATTGGACTTTGTCTCTTATTTGTGATAAATTGAACCAAAATATTTTGTCGGGTTGAGCTCCTCATTTTTGACATATACCGAAGACCTGATTGTTCAGTATCGTGAGTTGGATCCATCTGCTCACCGGGATATTATTCGGTTTTACGAGGTAAACAAAAGATCTATTCCTCATCTGGATGTTGATGACTATATAGAAATCGAGCTCGGATATACTAATGCACTCTTTGAAATTGGTCGTTATGAAGGTTTCCTGACCAGTGTCCGGTTCCTGCTTGAATCGTTGATCTACTACAATGTTAAGTATGTTAATGGAGAAGATGTCTATGAGAAACTGCTGTTTCGAAAAGCCGCAGCCCATTACCACCTCCTGGAGTTGACCCAGGCGGAAATCGTGCTATGGGAGCTCCTGAAGATCAATCC
>JBGTCB010000760.1:0-3323 GCA_041748995.1 Saprospiraceae bacterium
TCCCCATCCCGGCCTTTTTTTAAGTTAAAAATTTGTTTCGACCGAATCGACCGCCTAACTTTACTGCCGTATTATACATTTATTTAATCTAAAACTTCTACTAATGAACAAAGGAGATTTAATCGAAAGTGTAGCCAACCAGGCTGGATTGACAAAGGCAGATTCTGCCCGAGCTGTTGATGCGGTATTGGATGCAATCACAGAAAGTCTTACGCAGGGAACTAAGGTTACTCTGCCTGGATTTGGTACATTTTCCACCTCGAAAAGAGCCGCGAGATCCGGCCGCAACCCTTCAACTGGAGCCACCATCAAGATCAAAGCAAAAACAATTGCTAAGTTTAAGCCAGGTTCGAAACTAACCGATGCTGTGAACTAATCCTAGCAGAAGGAGATTTAAAAGATAAGAGTGAAGGGCAATCTTTTAGATTGCCTTTTCTTTTTATTATAACGTTATACTAAGAATACACTGCCAAAAATGAAATTTGAAACAAAGGTAATCCATGCGGGGATCAAGCCTGACTCCGCAACAGGAGCTATCATGACTCCAATTTATCAGACTTCGACTTACGTTCAGGAGGCTCCCGGGAAACATAAAGGGTATGAGTATGCCCGTACCCACAATCCGACCCGTTCGGTGCTGGAAGCCAATCTGACTGCTCTTGAAAACGGAGTGGATTCCATTTGTTTTGCATCAGGTTTGGCAGCAATGGATGCTGTTTTAAAATTGCTGAATCCGGGAGATGAAATTATCTCTACCTATGAACTCTATGGTGGGTCTTATCGAATGATGACGCAGATTTTCGCAAAATATGGCATCGTAACACATTTTATTGATCTGAATGACAAAGCCGCTCTCCGTAACCAGATCAACGGAAAGACCAGGCTGATCTGGATCGAAACTCCAACCAATCCAATGCTTAGTGTTCTGGATATCAAATATATTTGTTCGGTAGCCCGCAAACATAAGATCATCACCTGCGTCGACAATACCTTCGCTACACCTTTTTTACAAAATCCCATTGATCTTGGAGCAGACCTGGTACATCATTCTGCGACCAAATATTTAGCCGGACACTCCGATGTGATCCTGGGAGCCGTGATTTCCAATGATAAAGATCTGGCCGCAAAACTGCATTTTATCCAAAATGCCTCTGGTGCAGTCCCGGGACCACAAGATTGTTTCCTCACCTTACGGGGGATTAAAACTCTTCATTTGCGGGTTAAGCGGGCTTGCGACAATGCCTTGGAAATTGCTGCATTTCTCAAAAAGCATAAGAAAGTCGAAAAGGTTTATTACCCGGGGTTTAAGGATGCCCACAATCATGTTATAGCCAAAAAACAGATGAGACATTATGGTGCCATGATCTCTTTCACCTTGAAAAGTGATACGAAAGGATCCGCTACCAAAGTCTTAAGCAAGACTAAAATCTTCAGCCTGGCCGAATCCCTTGGTGGAGTAGAGTCCTTGATTGGTCATCCTGCCAGTATGACTCATGCTTCTATCCCCAGGAAGGAAAGACTCAGTATTGGTCTGACTGACTCACTAATTCGACTGAGTGTAGGGGTAGAACATGTCGATGACTTGCTGAAAGATCTCCAATATGCATTGGGTTAAAAATCACTAATTTTGATAACATGAGTCTGATAATCAGGTTCATACATATAGTTAATAAATTCTTTTACCTTTAGCAGGCAAATGTAATTTTATTTGTGGCCAAGAAAAAAAAATTCGGTAAGTCCTCTTCAAAGCGCACTTTAGTTAAGGATCAGGTTAAAGAAAAACCTGCGGTAACAGCAAGGGATTTTTCAGTACTTTGGTCAAAGGACTCCGGTATTAACCAATCTGAACTTCGTACTCTGCGTATCATCATAGCCCTTATGGCTCTTGTGATGAGTTTCCTGGCAATTGGAGTGGGTCTTAACGGAGATGATGATGTTCAGGCCAGATATGCCGGTGATCTACCCGCTTTTTATACCTCTTTTGGCAGTGATACCACCTGCTTTAGTAGTGGTCCCGAAATTAAATATTATGGCGCCCTGTTTGAATTGGTCACCGAAATGAATAATTCAATACTGGGTTTTGACAGGACAGAGCCTGGTTATTACAAGGTTCGGCATATCTGGAACGTTATTTTTGGCTGTACTGCCATTTATTTCCTGGCTCTGCTGGTAGGTAAAGTAGCGGGTTTTCGGGCTTCACTTTTAAGCCTGCTATTTATGTTTATGACTATGCGATTCCTGGGTCATAGTCTTTTTAATCCAAAAGATATTCCTTTTGCGGCTGGCTATATGGTCAGTCTTTATTATATATACCTCACTTTGAAATCGATGCCTGAGATGCCCCGATCCAACCTGATTGGACTTACAGCAGGTATCATTATGAGTATTGGTGTGCGGATCGGCGGCATTCTGGTCATTGCCTATCTGGGCCTATTTCTGGCTTTGTATTTTTTAGCAAGGCATGGTATCGGTTCTGTTTTTAAACAGATAGCACTACCCTACTACAAGGCATTTTTCTTGCCATCACTCCTTGGCATAGCCGGTGCATTACTGGTATGGCCCTTTGGGCTCATCAATCCATTTGTAAATATTCCAAAGGCTTTGGAAGCATTTTCGAATTTTCAGTTTGCAATTAAAGTTCTTTTTGAAGGCCGACAAGTCTGGTCAAGCGAAATTCCTGTGGAATACCTTCTGACCTGGATGGGTCTGACGATGCCGGTTTTTGTATTATCAGGACTCGCACTTTTTCTCATTTTAAGTAGAAGTATTTTTCGAAGGTTTAATATGATTCCTATCCTACTCTGCCTATTTACTTTTGCTTTTCCAATAGTTTATGTTTTGATCAGTGGCTCTATCCTTTATGATGGCTGGAGACATTTTCTGTTTACCTATCCACCAATGGTTTTGCTGGTAGTACTGGGCTGGGAGCAATTGATCAATCATTTTGCTAAATCATCATCCAAATGGACATATGCAATCTGGGCTCTGTTAGCTCTCACGATGATCGATTCTGCGGTCTTCCTGGTCCGGAATCCTGCCTATCCTTATGTATATTTCAATCCTTTTGCAGGAGGCATCAAAGGTGCTTATGGTTACTTTGAACTTGATTATTGGGGGGCTAGTGTAAAACAGGCAGTTGAAGCGCTGGAGAAGGAAGGCATTCTTTCAGTGGATATGAGCGATACGGTCACGATCGCCAGCAATTTTTCTCATGCAACCTCTGTTTATACGAAAAAATATGGGGCAATGGTTAAAGTCAATTATGTACGCTGGCGCCAGAGAAATGATCAGCCCTGGGACTATGGTATTTTCGTGAACCGATT
>JBGTCB010000761.1:0-3984 GCA_041748995.1 Saprospiraceae bacterium
CCGGTCATCGATCAGCCAACCCGATAAGCAAGATGAAGACAGCAGAATATCAAATTTGTGAAATCACACATGGAAGAAAAAAAGGATGAGTTGAGTCTATCAACAGCCTCTTAACACCCTGAGTCAACCAGATATGATGACAGAGATCTTCATCCTGACATTTATTCTCGTCCTAATTATTGCTACACTGTACTCATCCGTTGGTCACGCTGGTGCTTCAGGTTATCTTGCTATCATGGCTCTACTTTCCTGTGCACCGGAGACCATTAAACCGACATCTCTTGGTCTGAATATAGTGGTTGCGACCATTGCGTCAATAAAATTCATTCGGGCAGGGTATTTTGATCAAAAAATATTCATGGCATTTGTCATTACTTCAATCCCACTGGCCTTTCTTGGTGGCTACCTATCGATTAGTCCGAAATACTTCAAACTTATAGCTGGAATCTTCTTAATAATTTCTGCTATACTTCTTATAATAAAAACATACATTAAACCAAAACAGGCAATACCAGGGACAATGCCAGTGGTGTTCGGATTAATAATTGGTTCAGTCATCGGACTTGTTTCGGGACTTATTGGTGTCGGAGGAGGAATTTTTTTATCACCCATAGTTATTATCGCCAACTGGACAACCGTAAAGAATGCATCAGGAGTCGCTGCACTTTTCATTCTCTGTAATTCAGTGGCAGGACTGGCGGGACACCTGACTGCTCTTAATGAACTTAATCTCCAGATTTTCTATTGGATCATTGCAGTTGCCATCGGGGGAGTACTGGGTTCATATCTCGGGACCGCTAGATTTAACAGTAAAATCATTATCACTTGCTTGTTTTTTGTTTTATTAACTGCAGGAATGAAATTTGTGTTTATAGACTTTTTAAAATAGATCTTCGTTGAAGAGAAGTCACAACAAGGAAAGCTGAACATGTACCTTTTCAAATCTCCAGGAATCCAGGCATTGGGATACTTCGGTGCTGAATCAGAAAAGAAACCGGAGCACAATTTTTGTTGTATATTCGAATGCAATACTTGTCACATTCACTTTACTAGGTATACTTCAGACGCCTGTTATGATCCTGATTCGGATCACAACAACTGATCTGACTGTCTTCACTTTATTAGATGTCCAAATCAATAAATTCTATCGGAATGACATTAGACCAGGCTAAATCAAAAAGAATCTTTCTCGCTGAAGACGATGATGATGATTGTATGATGTTTATAGATGCCTTAAAAGAGCTGAGTATTGACAGTCAGTTGATCATTGCAAATGACGGAGTTGAACTGATGAGCACCCTGGATGGTCTGGTGCCACCACCACCCTATGTCATATTTCTTGATCTGAACATGCCACGAAAAAATGGTTTTGAGTGTTTGAAAGAAATGAAGCAAACTCCAAAACTAAAGGATATTCCGATTGTCGTTTTCTCCACTAATCACACAGCCGATGTGGTAGACAGGACCTACAATGCCGGTGCAAATTATTATATCTGCAAACCCAACTCTTTTCCTTTTTTGATCAAAGTCCTTGAAAATGTACTTTCTCTGGATAAAGAACAACTCCATAAACAACCGGAAAGAGACCAATTTGTCTTGATGGATTAAACTAACCTTAATACACGATGGGGAAAATTATCCATTCACGTTTAAAAATCATCTTTCTGTTTGCTGCAATATTTCTGATTGCACTCTCCATATTGTCTTATTTAAAAATTAAACAACTTATTATCACGTCTGACCTGGTCACCCAGTCCAATTTAGTAAATCTCAAAGTTGAGAGCACTCTTTCTGATCTTACAAACATGGAATCAAGTGAACGGGGGTTTATACTTACGAAAGATTCCACTTTTATTGAATCCTATTTTATTGCCTCAGCTGACCTTAACCGTCATCTTAGTGAGATTGATTCTCTAACAAGGAATAATCCGGTACAACAAGAAAATGTAAGGCTCCTGAAAGGTCTGGTTGATGAAAGAGTTAATTATTTGATAGATATTTTGACTGCCTATCAAAGTACACCGATTCTGGCTGAGACTTATCTGGGTGTCAGACTTTTAATCGGTCAAAATATAATGGAGGAAATACAAAGCCAGATAAATAAAATTAAGGTTGAAGGAGACCGGCAACTGATTGAACGTCTATCACTATTGAGGAGAGAAACATTTCTTACACCCATATTAGCTGTTGGACTAAGTATTGGATCTATTATCATTCTTGTTGCGGCATACTTCATGATTTTAGATGAGACAAGAACAGCTCAACTAATGAGGAATGAAAGGGACAGAGGTGCAATACAACTGCAAAACATTTTACATCACGCACCCGATGCCGTGATTACTATGGATGAAAATGGAAAGATCATGAGCTGGAATCCGGAAGCACAAACCATTTTTGGGTGGACGGAAAGTGAGGTGTTGGAAAAATCCCTTAGCGATATGATTATCCCCGAGAGGTATCGTGAATGGTTTAGTAATGGACTGAAGCTTTTTTTACAGACTGGTGAATCGACCGTACTGAACGAGCCAAAGGAGATATTTGCATTGAAAAAAGATAATGGTGAACTCCCGGTTGAATTAAAAATTTCCTCATCAAAAACAGATCGCATTATATTTATTAGTTTTGTCCGAAATATCTCGACACGAAAACGAATAGAGAAAGCACTGGAAAATAAGGCCGCACAACTTGTTGAAGCCCAGAATCTGGCGCATATCGGCAGTTGGGAGTGGGATGTGAAGTCGGATAAAATTGAATGGTCGGATGAGCTCTACAGAATATATGGATTTGCACCCCAGGAATTTGAAATTGAGTATGAAGCTTTTCTCAAGTTTACGCACCCGAATGATAAAGAATATGTGAATGGCATTGTGCAGCAGGCATTTTCAGACCATCAACCCTTCGATTTCACTCATAGAATTGTTCACAGTGACGGCACAATTCGTATCATCAGGGCAACCGGAAAAGTATTTACCGATAGTCAGGGAAAGACCATCAGAATGGCGGGAACCGGACAGGATATTACTAAACAAAAACAATATGAATCCGAATTAATAAGGACTAGAGAACAATTCTTTAAAATATTTGACAACAATCCCGTTGCCATGACTCTGACTGAAATTCAAACCAACAAAATTACTCACGCCAATAATCTCTTTTACTCTAGTTTTGGTTATACACCCGACGAAGTGATTGGTCATACTTCAGAAGAAATGAAATTACTTTCACCTGAAGAAAGTCAAAGACTAGGCGCGCTCATACTTGATATTCTTAAGGAAACCCGGACCATCGACGAATTACGGGCATTATCGGCTGCAGAAAGAGAGGAGCTACTGATGAAGTTGAAACAAAGCCATGCCATGAAAGAATTTGAAGTAGTTTATACCAGAAAAAATGGGAAGACCTTTCCTGCCCTGGTTTCCTTCGAAAACATTGGTATCGGAAATACCAGATATACAATCACCTCCTATCAGGATATCACGCAGCTAAAAAAAGCAAGGAAGCTTCTTGAAAAGCAAAACACAGAACTGGCTAAAATGAATAAAGAATTAGAATCATTCAATTACATTTCCAGTCATGACCTGCAAGAACCTTTGCGGAAAATACAGGTAATTGCCTCCCGTCTTCTTGAAACTGAACATCAAAATTTATCGAACACAGGTAAAGAATATTTTAACCGGTTAGAAAAATCGGCCAGTCGCATGCAGACCCTGATCAGAGACTTACTCGCCTATTCACGTACGAACACCTTCGAAGGAAAATTTGAAAACACTGACTTAAAAGCTATTGTTGAAGAAGTAAAAATCGAATTCAATGAAATAATTAATGAAAAACAAGCAACCATAGAGGCAAGGGACCTGGGCAATTGTAACGTCATGCGGTTCCAGTTTATCCAACTCATGACCAATCTTATTAGCAACGCACTCAAATTTTCGAAACCTGAAATTGCCCCGCACATAATCTTAAAGAGCTGCATCGCCAAAGGCA
>JBGTCB010000762.1:0-3417 GCA_041748995.1 Saprospiraceae bacterium
ATCATCTTGACCATGAACTTATTGAATATGGTCAAACTATCCAACCTCTGATACCGTCCCAAAGTATTGATACGTTGGAATTGGACGCCTGGCGAGTTGGGTTTGGAATAGAATCTTATGACCTATTCAATAATGGACGAAATAAAAATGGTATCTATTCTGCCTCGGTTTGGGTCGATCAAGAACTCGTTTATCAGTTTAGGTTTGACTCGATCAGTCGTCTGGATGCCGGTTATTACAATCTTCATATTGACTACAAAGCTCACTTTCACAATGCCGGTCAAATCCACCGCTGTTTTCGACTGCCGTCGGATAAACTATCGATTAGTGGACTACTGGAAAATGACGGTATCGTACCTCTTTTTAGAAACCGGCCGCAGAAAATCACCTTGACAGTAGCTGACATCATCGGGAACGAAGACACAATCAGCTTTTATGTGAAAAGGTCAGAAAGGGTGAGTCCCGTTAAGCATGCGCCTCATCAGTACTTGATTCATGCAGACAGAAGCGACACAATTGCTACACCCTATAGTGAGGTTATCTGGCCAGCAGATGCACTCTATCAGGATCTTTTTTGTCAATTTAGTTCGCAGCCGTTTCCAGGCAAGGATATTTATTCAGCATTGTATAAGATCCATCATGGTGAAATTCCCTTAAAGTCACCCTTGACCTTGAAAATCAGGCCATATCCCGTAGTTGATTCATTGAAAAATAAATTGGTCATGGTACGGCTCACTAAGAATGGTAATCATGCAATCAACTGCGGTGGACAATGGCAAGGTGATTGGCTCGTTGGTAGCGGTAATGCACTGGGTGATTACCTCATCAAAGCGGATACCCAGGCACCATCCATCAAAGTGCTTCGAAATACAGGTATAGGTGCAGGCCGAACCCTGATGTTCGAAATAGACGATGATCTGCCGGGCAGAAATGGTCTAAAATATACCACAACCCTAAATGATCAATGGGTGTTAACCGAATACGACCTGAAGAACAAAAAACTAACATGCAACCTTAATCGGGCCGACTGGAATGCGGGGAGTTACCACTTCAAACTTTTAGTGGAGGATACTGTTGGTAATACGTCCACCTATGACTATCGATTCAATTTTAACTAGACTCATGGCTAATTTAGCATCTACACACCTGAAAGAAGGTGATAAGGCACCGGATTTTAATGTACCCGATCAGAATGGAATATACCACCAACTGAGCGATTACAGTGCCCAGAAACTCGTATTGTTCTTCTATCCTAAGGATAATACTCCAGGATGCACCGCGGAGGTGTGTAATTTACGCGACCATTATGATGAACTTCAAAAGGCAGGTTATAAACTGCTGGGAATCAGCGCGGATAGTGCAAAAAAGCACAAGAATTTCATCAGCAAGTTTAATCTGCCCTTTCCATTGCTGACCGATCCAGACCTCCATGTCATTAAAGCATATGGAGTGTGGGGAAAAAAGAAATTTATGGGCAGGGAATTTGATGGAATCCTTCGAACCACTTTTATTATTGACCGGGGTGTGATTACTAAAGTGATCGATCAGGTAAAAACAGAGGACCATGCTGCTCAGATCATTTGATCAGGTTTATAAATTTCTGTACCCTCAGCCTGGTCCTATGCCTGATCCCGAATCAATATACAGTTCGGGTCATTCAACCCGGTCAAACGACGTTTCAATCCGTTTGTCAAATCGTCAATCGGGAAGCATGGGCTATCTGCGAAAGTTGTGGGTTTTTATGTTTCTGGGGTTAGGTAGTTGTTCGGTAAGGCCCGCACTGTCTTTATTGCCTCTGGATGGAATATACCAGGCGCCAGATTACAGCGACTTCGATAATTGGGCTGCTCTTCCATCCAGGGAGGATAATGCTGATGCTACACCGGATCGAGATTTTGTCGACTGTCAGGAAAAGGCTGAAGTGGATGTCTTCTTTCTGCATCCCACCTCATACACCGGTGACAAAGGTCAAAAATACTGGAACGCTCCCCTGGATAGCGAATCAGTAAATCGCAAGACCGATCGAACCAGTATTTTACATCAGGCATCAATCTTTAATGAGGCAGGGAAAATCTATGCTCCCAGATATCAGCAGGCCCATTTAAAATCCTATTTTACCAAAAACGAGAAAGAAGCAAAAGCAGCTTTCGAACTGGCCTATAAAGACATTGTTACCGCTTTTGAATATTACCTGGAACACTTCAATGACGGTCGTCCTATTATTTTAGCTTGCCACAGTCAGGGAGCCAGTCATGGTATGCGCTTACTAAAAGAATTTTTTGAGGGTAAGGAATTGCAATCTCGCTTGGTGGTTGCTTATCTGGTAGGAATGCCGGTTGCAAAAGATTACTTCTCGAATATCCCCATTTGTGAGAGCGCTGATCAAACCGGTTGTTACTGTACCTGGCGAACTTTTCGCAAGGGCTATACCCCGAAAAAATTTCCTGCTTCCGATGATTATGCCGTGGTAAATCCACTGACATGGAAAACATCGGGCGAAGCTGTTTCCAAGAAAATGAATCAGGGTGCCGTTTTGCGCAAATTTGAACAGGGGATCTGGCCTCAGTTGACGGATGCTCAGATTAATGGTGGAGTATTATGGGCAAGCAGACCTCGATTTCCCGGGAGTTTTCTATTCATTTCAAAAAATTATCATATAGGGGACTTCAATCTCTATTGGGTCAATGTCCGTGAAAATGCATCCCATAGAGCGGCAATTTATCTCAACGGGCAATCTGCCGGCATTAAAGAATAGTGCTGCATTTTCGAAGTATCTGATAATAATGAGCTGATTTTTCGTCAGATCAAATCTGAGATGCTGACCGGACTGATGCTGACGGACTGGTGTTGACCGAAGCGTCATCGTCAGTAGCGTAAGTGAAGCGAAACCGATCATAGTAGTCACTACGTGAGGCTTTCGAAGATGATGAGATGGCGGAAAAGAAGCCATCAACGGTGTTAGATATTTGGGAAATACGGCACTAGAATTTGGGTGTCGAATAAAACACAGGAATAAATGACATGGCAATTTTAGTTGGTAAGGAAATATCTTCCGAAAATTCATCTTCGATCAGCCAGTCTCTTAAATCGCCTTCCCACGCAGTATAGATCTTCATTGATCCAAAACGTTTGTCGGATGCAGTCCACTCCTCCAGGATATTGGCCCAGCGACTTTTGACATCAAGCTGTATTGCTCCGTTCTTTACTTCCCATTGTCGCCAATCGTCTTTCCACACTGCCCGTATGGTCACTATCTCGTTAGCAGCCCGCAATTCCCATAAATTAGGGTCTCCTTTCCACTTCACCTGAATAGTACCAGTGAGATCTGCTAAGCGGAAATTCCACTCGGACCAGTCTCCTTTCAATGGCCATTTCATCGTGATCTCACCCTCCACTTCTTCGGCATCGGTGTATATT
>JBGTCB010000763.1:0-3598 GCA_041748995.1 Saprospiraceae bacterium
CCATCGTAAGTACAAAAATATATTGCGAAACATTATCGTCAAAGTGCTTAAAAAACCACCTTGCAATAACCGGAAATACAAACATGATTATCAGGAAAAAAATCACAAATGAAAGGACCAACTGGACCCAGAAACTCCGGTCAACTTCACCCGATGTCATTCCAACAATAATCGCCAGTACCAGGAGAGCCAGGACATTTGTAATCAAAGTACTACCAACTGAAATATTAACGGCAATATTTCTGGTAATACCCAGCTTACTAACAATTGGATAGGTTATTAATGTATGCGAGGCAAACATACTGGCTAGTAACACCGAAGTCATTGGGGAAAACTTTAATAAATATATACCAGTCAGAGTTCCTAAAATCATGGGAATGCTAAACCCATAAAGTCCAAGCACCGTGCTTTTCCCGACATTTTTCTTAAAATCATTCATGTCTATCTCTAAACCGGCAAGGAACATTATATATAATAATCCGGCTGTACCGGAAAGGATAATACTGCTGTCACGCAAGATCAGATTTACACCAAAGGGACCTATCACAGCCCCGGCAATGATTAGGCCGAGAAGTTGAGGAATTTTAATCCTGTCCGTAATTATCGGAACTATCAAAATGATGCATAGAATCAGAAGAAATTTTAGAACCGGATCAACGAGGGGCATTGAAACAATAACTATTGAATCCAACATTGCTATTTCTTGTGACATCTCTTGATATTAATCCCCATTATGTAATCAAACAATTTGAGCGTAGTGAATTATTATCAATCCATTGTTATTTCATCTATAAACCTCGGTAAATAATATGCTTCGGGTTCCAAAGGGTTATGACCACTCACTCTGAGGCGCTAAATTAGCATTTTTACCCGAAGCACTCCCGCTATCTCGAAAGCATAGCATCATCTGTAACCATCCGATGATCATCTTCCGGAAAATATTTCTGGTAACCCTCCACAAAATAGGTGGTCCTGCCACCTATCTTCATCTTCTTCAATAAGCCCTTACCTTCCAGAAACTTCACCTCATCATTCCTCCATTTCCAAAACCAATTTTCAGGATAATGCTGATAATAGGCTCTCCTGTCACAGGCCTCCTGAAGAATCTGTTGCATCAGCCTGTGTACTTCTGATAGCTGAGATTGGGACAAAGCTCCTGCCGCTGAGGCCGGATGGATCCGGGCCTGGAAGCAGATCTCATCCGCATAGAGGTTGCCTACACCTGCCATGTTTTGCTGGTCCATCAACACCGCCTTCAATGGAGTTTTCTTACCTTCGAAAATCTTACAAAAGGTCGCTGTGGATATCTTCAATGCATCTTCACCTAACTTGATTTCCCTTAGATATTGATCACGATCCTCCAATACGAGGATGTTTGAGAATTTACGAAGATCATCATATCCGAGAATCATCTGGTTGGAGAAACTGATTTGAAACCGTTCGTATTTTGGCCGTTCTTCTTTATTAAAGTAATAAACAAGATCACCAGTCATACCTAAGTGAAACAGGACATTTATACCGGAGTCAAGTTCAGCAAAAAAATATTTTCCCTGTCGGTATGTATCGACAAAAGTCCTACCAATCAATGTTTGGGTAAATGCTTCCGAAGTCGTATTCCGGATGATTTTTGAATCATGGACCCCGACACCGGTTATTCTCAAATGGAGGGCAGTTTCTTGAAATTCTGTCCTGACCGTATTTACTTCTGGAAGTTCCGGCATATTGGATGGCTTTTGTCAGACCAACAGGCAGCCCAAGTCAAATGTTCTGTAGCGCGTAAATAAGTGCTCTTTGGGTATTTCATAAGCCTCCTTGGGTATCCCTCCGGATCGACGATTATCTTTGGACAATACCCTTTATATATTTTATTAGTACTTTTAAACAGAATCATTTGTCAAACCGGGAAAGTATATGAAAATCGCGGTCATCGGATCAGGTATTTGGGGAGCCAGTGCTGCCTATTACCTGAACAAGGCCGGAGCCGATGTACATCTGGTCGATATGTGGGGTCCGGGCAATGTCCGCTCCGGATCAGGAGGTGCATCACGGATCATTCGTCTGGTCTATGGTGCTGATGAGATATACATTGATCTCACCGCCAGGTCTTTTGAACTCTGGTCAGGTATCTTTGATGGTAAAACCGACGGGTACTATGAGGAAACCGGAGTGATCTGGCTTTTTACCCAGGATGATGTTTCATATGTTTTGGATTCCCGAAAAAAAATCACCGAATTAGGTTTTGAATTGGAGGAGGTCGATTTACAGGATGCTGCCAAAGCATATGATCAAATTTCATTTGCCGGAATTCAGCGGGTGTTTTTTGAAGATCATGCAGGAATTCTTTATGCCAGTAAATGTTGCGACCTCCTGTTAAATAAATTTATGAAAGCAGGGGGTCAGTATCATCAGGGATTTGCCGTGGTCAATAGTACCTCACAGGGTTTTCACCTCCAGGTGAGCGGTAAAAGGATGGAAGCCGACCGATATATTTTTGCTTGTGGTCCATGGACAAGGAAGCTTTTTCCTGAATTATTGAATTTCACATATGTATCAAAGCAGGATGTATACCATTTTACGATCCCCCCCGAACGGATGAGATTATTTGCTTCCAATCACTTACCTGTTTGGTTTGAGTACGACCCATTAAGTCCAATGTACTATGGTATGCCTATGCATCTTGGCAAAGGTTTTAAGATCGCCTATGACGACCGTTCGGATCTTTTTGACCCGGACAAGGACGACCGTTTACCAGGTGCCGAAAGGTTGAAGGAAGCCAGAGATTTTGTGTCTGCAAGATTTCCACTTCTGCAAAATGCACCATTATCTTATGCGGAGGTCTGCCAGTATGATAATAGTCTGGATGGGCATTTCATAATAGACTATCATCCGGATTTTGCCAATGTACTTATAATGAACGGCAGTTCCGGGCATGGATTTAAGATGGGACCTGCACTGGGAGAATTAGTCACCAAACATATTTTAAAGGGATCCCTCTTACCGGAAAAGTTCAAACTTAACCGCTTTTCAAATATATCAACAAAACACAGTCAATTCTTACCGTTTCACTAGCAGCGTGGGGGACACTTTTTGAAATTTGCAACCGCAAATAGAATTTGTTATACCGGGACACACGAGACACCAGCTTCTATATGTTTTTTTGTAACTTGTCCGACTTCATAAAATCATATTCTATATCTATGTCTACACTACGATTTAAGGCCTTATCAGAGGCCATGAACAGACGACCGGTCGCAGTCATTGAAGAAGGACAACGCTCTCAACTTTTTGGAGCTAATGTCTTTCACAAAGGTAAAATGCGACAATTTCTTACCAAAGAAGCATATAAGAGTGTGCTTGACGCGATAGAGCAGGGAAGCAAGATCGAGCGAAAAATTGCTGATCAGGTTGCCGCAGGTATGAGAGACTGGGCACTTTCAAAAGGAGCTACCCACTATACACACTGGTTTCAGCCTTTGACAGGGGGTACAGCTGAAAAGCATGACGCCTTTTTTGAGCCTGATGCAGAAGGTGCAATGGAAAAATTTGGAGGTAGTCAACTGACTCAACAGGAACCCGATGCTTCCAGTTTTCCCTCCGG
>JBGTCB010000764.1:0-2056 GCA_041748995.1 Saprospiraceae bacterium
CCAACCGGTCGAAGGCAAGTATAAATTGACCCGGGCTCTCCTGAAAGTATTCCACGAATTCAGACATCCCACCGGTATCATAACTAAGAATTCGCTTGTGATGCGCGATATCGATGTGCTTTCCGACTTAAACCGTGATCAACTGGTCAAAGTGGTGATATCAATTACAACACTAGATGACAATCTTCGAAAGGAGATGGAGCCGCGCACGGCTACCATCCGGAAAAGATTGCAAACTATTGCTTTTTTGGCCAAAGAAGGAATCCCGGTTTCAGTCATGGTGGCACCAATTATACCAGGCATTAATGAGCATGAAATCATGGAAATTATAAGGGTGAGTGCTCTGATGGGAGCTCAATCTGCAGGCTATACCATCGTTCGGCTTAATGGCGATGTAGAAACAATCTTTCGTGACTGGCTCTCGTTGACGATGCCTGATCGCCTGGAAAAGGTGATGAAAAAAATAGCAGATTGTCACGGTGGAAGACCCGGTGACAGCCGGTTTGGTGCCCGGATGCGGGGTGAGGGTAAGATCGCTGAAATCATCCGCGATCAGTTCAAACTGGCGGTTAACAAGTATATGCCTGAAGCATCACCGGTAAATCTCAATACACAACTTTATGAAAAATACCGGACTCCACAAATGAGGATTGACTTTGACGCAATCAGTTGATCTTTGCCAAGAGAATGATGCTTTCTGTAAATTCTCGCTTTTCTGCCCTAGTAGACAAACACATCAATTATTGTTGGTAATTTTAATATCTTTCTCTGATCTTCTGCGTTGCCAAGCCTCGTCGTAGCTACGGCTATGCCTGCGTTTGGCGCCTTGAATCCCACAAAAATCTTACTAAAATTTCTCAACATAACTAATGTGTCCATCTACTAGTGAGACGAGGAAGGTCGGTGGTAACTAACTGAGGATCAACAGAGTCAGAGGTACCGAGAAGGGATGCGATCTTTTTACAAAAAATGATCTGACAATATCAGCTCAGGCTGCCTATTCAACCGCCTTCCAGGATAATTATTCCAGAATGAATGCAATATTAAATTAATATTAACAGGAACGCATCTGCCACATTCCTATTAAGAGGTTTATCTATCTTGCGAGCTGCAAGTAGGATTCTAAATTAAATAGGTCGACCACCATTTTTAATGTGAACCTCCTTATCAGAGCTTGATAAACAGAATATTGCAGATGGACATCTCCATGATTATTATGTGGGTGGGTTTTGCCCTAGCAGCATATTCAGTAGTCGGTAATGATGTCATTCAAACGCTGGGCACCTTTCTGACATCCAATGAGGGTAAAATCCGGTGGTGGATACTGTTTCTCTATGCGGGAGGAATTCTTGCATTATCGCTGATCATTGGATGGTTTGATCCTTTTGACACGATGGATTATAAGTATAATCTGGCTTATGGCAGATTGGACCGGTTTATTATACCAGATCGGTTTCATTGGTACCATTTACTGCCTCCTATAGTACTATTAAGTCTCACCCGGGTGGGCATTCCTGTTAGTACAACCTTCATGATTCTGACTTTATTTTCATTACAGGATATACCCAGTAATCTCCCCAGTATGATATCCAGTGTTTTTAATACGGATGACCAGCTGGGAGGTATGATTCACAAGTCTATCATGGGGTATATTATTGCCTTTTTGGCTTCGATTGTAATTTATCTGACCATCAGTAAAGTCACCGAAAAAAAATATGCAGATTCACATATGACTGGAGGCGGAGTCATTTTCTGGTCGGTAGCCCAATGGTGTTCAACCGCATTTCTATGGAGTCAGTGGTTGGTTCAGGATCTGGCCAACATTTATATCTATCTCAAGGGAGGTGAAGGCATGTCTAACACCCATTTCTTTCTTTCATTACTCTTAATTCTCAGTCTTCTGGGTTTTATTTTTTATCAAAGAGGAGGAGCCGTCCAGGAGGTGGTGCGGAGTAAATTTAATACGGCTGATATCCGCTCCGCCACTTTCATCGATCTGATTTATGGGTCGGTACTGTTTATATTTAAAGATGATTACCTTGGTTTGTGGGGAGGT
>JBGTCB010000765.1:0-10466 GCA_041748995.1 Saprospiraceae bacterium
GTTAATCCACAGGTCATGGTTATCAATATGCGGAGTGATTATTGGTTTGAATGAGCGGCCACCATCCATACTTTGCATAAAAGGTGAATTGAGGACAAAAACTTTATCCACATTGACCGGGTCAGCGAAAAGATGCATATAATACCATGAACGGGCTCTTAATATGCGTTCTTCATTGATCAGTGACCAGGATTTACCGCCATTGTCCGAACGATAGAAACCACCCTGCTCTGACTCAATGATGGCATATACCCGGCTATTATCCGCAGGAGATACGGCAATGCCAATTTTACCCATGATACTGTCCGGAAGACCCTGACTCAGCCTGATCCAGTGCTCTCCTCCATTCGTAGTCTTCCAGATGCCGCTGCCCTTCCCTCCACTGCGCATCTTCCATGGATGACGTTGATGATCCCAGTAAGCAGCATATAAGATACGCGGATTGACTACATCTATCGAGAGATCACAAGCTCCGGATGTCTCATCAACCTTGTGCATCTTCCTCCACATTTTACCCCCATCCTTTGACATATAAATACCCCTGTCGGGAGTTGGCATATAAGGACTCCCCTGAACCGCAACATAAACCCAGTCCGGATCTTGCGGATGCACTCTTACCTGTGATATCTGACGTGAATTTTCCAATCCCATATGTTGCCAGGTTTCCCCTGCATCGGTCGATTTATAGAGCCCATCCCCATGAGAGGTCATAACTCCGCGTATGGGCGATTCGCCCATACCCACATAAATAACATTAGGGTCTGAGGGTGCAACAGCAATGGAGCCAACTGAACCGGTCTTAAAATAACCATCACTGATATTTCTCCAACTTGCTCCCCCATCTTTAGTCTTCCAGACACCACCCCCCGTTGAGCCAAAATAAAAAGTAAATGGGTCTGTAATTACCCCACAGACAGCCGTCACCCTGCCACCTCTGAAAGGCCCGATATTTCTCCACTTAAGCCCCTGAAACAATGAATCATGGACAATCGACGAATCAGGATTGGAAACCGTCTCAACCTTATTGTCCGAACGCCTTTTTTGAGCAATCAGATCAGACGGCCAGGTTATCAACAGACTACACCAAAAAAATATAGTGATTGCGGTACGTATCATAGAGCTTCTGAAATTATGGACTCGGAAAATAGTAAAAATATTCAGCAGCTGTCACAGGGAAATGTGAAGCACACTCCTCCCAGTAAATGACCTGCAAAATACAAATGAGCGAAATCTAAGTCCCCAATCATCACCTGCTTTACCCGGTTATAGGACGCTCATTCCATACATAGTGTTCTTTAAAGCGAGTTAACGAATAGAGTTACAGACATTTTGACTCTTAGTAAGTGCCACCGGTCAATAAAGAATGCCGGGTTCAGTCAAAAGATGTAACTTTTTTGATCCTATCGAAGTATACATATCGACAGTTGCATTTACAAACCGAACCCGGAGAAATTTAAGCTTGATAAATGACAGATGAATCACTCATGAAATCCATTCAGGATGGAGAGACGAAGGATCTGGGAGTCCTCTATGAAAAGTACAAAAGAGCCCTTTTCTCCTATTTTGTTCATCTGCATCAGAGTGCTTTTGTTGCTGAAGACCTGGTTCAAAATGTTTTTGAGAGAGTACTTAAGTATAAACACCAATTTAAAGGTGATGGTAATCTCCGGTCATGGATCTTTCAGATTGCCAGGAATGTCTCTTCCGACCACTATAGAAGGGAGAAAAAACATCGGGCGGATGATGTCCAGGATCATGCTGAAATAATAAGCAAAACGCTCACCCCCTACCAGGGAGCGGAGAATGAAGATAAAAAAAGTCATCTGCATCATGCATTGTCACAGCTGAGTGAAGACAAAAGAGAGGTCCTGATACTTGTGAAGCTGGGAGAAATGAAATACCGGGAAGTGGCTGATCTGCTTGGAGTGAATGAATCTACGATTAAAGTTAAAACCTTCAGGGCAATCAAAGAATTACGGGAAATCTTGATACACCAAAACATAATGACTTACTATGAATGACTTAGAAATTAAATCATTGATTAATCGAATAATAACGGGTATGAGTACGCAGGATGATGAAAAAATTCTGGAAGATCTGATTGCATCCGGGAGACTGAAAATGGAAGATTTTGAAGAAATCAATCACCTCTCAGAAAACCTGGTCAGCCATCTTATCATCGATCCCCCTACTCAAATGGATCAGCGATTTTACCAAATGCTGGATAGCAAATCGAATCGAAAATATAGACAAATTATTACACTCCGTACAATTGCTGTTGCAGCATCGATCACCTTATTAATTGGATTTTTTGGGGGATACTTTCTCTATCAAAAGGAAAACACTCAAAATCAGCTATTGACGAGTCAACTGAATAATCTGAGAGAAGAAATCGTCATTTCGAAATTAGACAATAAATCAACAGGATCCAGGCTTCAGGCAGTAGGTCTTACCCATGAGATGTCTGAAGTCAGTGAAAAAATATGTGATGCCCTTCTATTTACGATCAATAATGATCCGAGTGATAATGTTCGTCTTGCCTCGATCGAAGCATTGATCCCTCTGGGAAATATGGAAGTTGTACGACAAGGCCTTATAAATGCGATTCCCCAACAAAAATCACCTTTAGTATTGATCTCACTTGCAGAAGCACTTAAAAAAATCGGAGCCGGCCAGTCAGCAGATCAATTTCAAAATCAAATCAGCAAAGACATGCCCTCAGCCATTTCCGATGCTTTCGAAAAAGATCTCCATTCGATTTTAACCGATAAAATATGAAAACAACATTGTTTATTCTAACGCTTATTATTACAAGTGTTGCTTTTAGTCAGGAGCTTAGCAAAACCTTTGATGCAACCAACATTAAATATCTTTTAGTAGCCAATATCCAGGGAGATATTCAGGTGACAGGAACCAACACTGCTCAAATCATGCTTTCTGCAAATCAGACCATTAATAATAAGGTCAGCGGCAGTGATCCTGAAATAGGCCTTTTACAGGAAGGAGACACGCTGGCGATTTACATTCAATCCGACTGTAGTCATTTTTCACTGAACAAACGCAAGAATGATGGCAAACGAAAGTGGGGTTACTCCAATTGGGACGACTGCCATAAACAGACTTCATTAAAAGTAGATTTTGCTATAAGGGTACCATTAGAAACAGTCGTAATACTTTCGACGATCAACGATGGTGATATTCAGGTCGAAAATATTGAAACTCCGATCTGGGCAAATAATATTAACGGGCATGTAAATTTGACACAGATAAACAATATTTCCGAGGCCCGTACTATCAATGGAGATGTGACAATCAGATTCAAAAACAACCCAAAACAGACAGGCTTCTTTTACACTTTAAATGGAAATATTAATGCTTTTTTTCCGGGAGATCTCGAGGCTGATGTCTCATTCAAAACATTTCAGGGAAATTTTTTCACAGATTTCGAAACAGCTAAAGCCGGTCCTGTAAAAATCGAAGCAACCCAAGGTGGGGATGGTTTTATTTACAAATTAGACGGGCGATCGAATATCCGGATTAACAATGGTGGAATTAATCTTGACTTTGAAACCTTCAATGGAAATGTATATTTAAGAACAATCTAAAATGTATGATAGCTATGAAAAACATCTTAATAATAATTTGCCTATTGGCATCCTTTATCCCGTCTAGAGCCCAGAATTCAAATGAGGTGACGGTACCTTTATCCAACACGGGAAAAATCGGAATTCTCGAAACTGACCTGAAAAGTGCCTCTATAAAAGTGACAGGTACAAACCGATCGGACGTTCTAATAAAATATCAAGTGATCGAAGATGATGAACACAGTGACGATGGTGATGATGAAGAACACAACAATCAGGAAATGACCGCCGGTCTTAAAAAAATCAAGACGAACAATTTTGATCTTGAGATCAGTGAGAACAATAATACGGTTTCAATCAAAAGTGAATCATGGCTACAACGAATACAATTAGATATTGAGGTGCCTGCAAATTTTAACCTGGATTTGCATAATTACACAGGCAGATATATTGAAGTGAAAGATGTATCCGGAGATCACAATCTCGAAAGTTATACCGGCTATATTAAAGCAACAGGAATAAGTGGAACAGTGAATGCGAGCACTTATGCCGGTCAGGTGGAAATTGTATTTAATAAGGTCACACCAGCTATTCCAATGGCCTTTAGCAATTACTCAGGTACTATTGATCTTACATTTCCATCATCCTATAAAGCAACCTTGAAAATGAAGACAACCTTCAGTGATGTCTATAGTGCCTTTGATATGGAAGTAGCTTCCAGACCAGCTCAATTAAAAAAAGTACAAGGCAATACATTTAAATTAAGCACCGACGAATGGACGATGGGAAATATCAATGGTGGAGGTCCGGAGATCATGATTAAAAATTTCTCAGGAGGGATTTACTTAAGAAAGAGTTAGTCAGGATACTTAAAATTTTCAGCCTTAATAGGTCTGATAGCTTTTGCCTTGCCTGCACCTCACCAAAAATTCATCATGCTGATTTAGTGATTTTCAGGGAAATTGTCGTGTTTCCAAAGTCCGCTGGATCACTTAGAAGTACTGATTTATAAACGAAACCAAAGTTATGTACGAAATTAAATGCAAAAATGTACTCATCTCAAGAACATTAATTTTGGTGTTCATGGCACTTCAGTTTTCTTCCTGTAATGGACAAGTGACTGAAAAAGCCGAAAACACCCAAAACAAACAACCAATAACTTTTAATCGAACCACTGTATTTCCGAAAATTCACAGCAATTTAAATGGGATGGTAAGGGAATTTGTTCGTAAGATATATCAAGATAAAAACGGAAACTATTGGTTTGGCACAAATGGCGATGGGATTATTCGCTACGATGGACACACGCTTGAAAAAATTTCATTCGATGAAGGTGAGAAATATATGGCGGTGAGAAATATTGTAGAAGACAAGGGAGGTAATGTATGGTTTGGAACTTCCCATGGTCTTACAAAATTTGATGGGACAAATTTTACACATTTCTCAACAAAAAATGGTTTGGTAAACGAGGAAATTTGGGGTTTAACAATAGACAAAAACGGATTAATCTGGGTAGGCACCATAGATGGAGTTTGTCAATTTGACGGTAAGATATTTCACCCTTTTCCATTGCCCGAAACAATGGTTGAAAATTCAAAACACATGCTATCTGATAAATTGGTCACAAAGTTTCTAGAAGATAAAAATGGAACTATGTGGCTTGTTACTGATGGAAATGGAATTTTCAAATACAATGGAAATAAATTCACTCATTTAACAAAGGGGACAGGGCTAACTGACAATAGTGTTGCCGATGTTCTTGAAGACAGAGAAGGAAATATTTGGATTGGAACTTTTTATGGAGGCGTGAGTAAATTTGACGGTAATTCGTATACCAACTTCACTGAAGACGGCATTATTGAGGGCATAGAAACCTATAATTTTTGCGAAGACACTAAGGGAAATATTTGGTTTTCGGCTGAAAATTATGGCGTTTACAAATATGATGGGTCAGAATTCATCCAATTCACAACAGAAGACGGATTAGCAACAAACGGAATCCAAAGCATACTTGAGGATAACAAAGGACAACTTTGGTTTGGCACCTGGCAAGGAATAAGCCTTTACGATGGAGAAAATTTTATGAATGTTTCGGATAAAGAACCTTGGACAAAATAAAATAAATGTTGCCAATATGGAATCAGCGTACTGCGGGTTGGACCGCTAAAATTGATCATTTTTGTTCCTAATATACTTTGCGGTGGGCGAACAGCAATCGCCCCGAAAACGGCACTACGCTACTTGACCATTATAGGCTCAATCAACTGGCGACTTGAATGACTCGTAAGGTCAGACAAGAAATGACCAAACTCCTTAATGAGAAGTTAGACCGATAGAAATATAGAGAAATAAATCAGAAAGAAATTCCTTCTCTTTATTACGCACCGATTATTTCAGGAGCCTCCCAGGAGTTCTCTTAACTTCAGAAAGGAGATACGCTTACCGGTAATAACAATACCTACATTTTTTTCGCTGAATAATGGAGTATTTTTCCTCAGGTAAGCAAGTGGAAGCGCTGCAGCCCCTTCGATCAGCAGTTGATGGGTGCGCAGCATATTCACAATCTCAAAGGCAATGGCCTCCTCTTCAATCACCGCCCATTCATCAACATACTTTTGACATAAATTAAAAGTCAGAGAACCGGGTTCTATACCACCTGCGGTCCCATCTGAAAGAGTAGGTTGACTGATGTCTTCCCCGATAATAAATCCTTTGTTGATAGATTCAATCATTTCCGCACTTCGTATGGGCTGACAGCCAATCAGATGAATATCCGGTCTGACTTCCTTTATATATAATCCGAGACCTGAAATAAGTCCACCCCCACCCACTGGTGCGATGATGATATCAAGATTGGGCAGCTGACTTATCATTTCTAAAGCAACCGTTCCCTGTCCGGCGATGATTTCCAGGTCATTATACGGATGCACCAGAAAATAGCCGTATTCCACTGCAACCTCTCTGCAATAAATCTCAGTTTCCAGACTATTTTTTCCCATCAATTCAAATGGTACATCCATTGCCCGAATAAAATCCAGTTTTGATTCGGAGACAGTTTCCGGCAGAAATACTTTTCCGGACAACTGTAATTTTTTTAATGCTGTACAGAATGCTGCCGCATGATTACCGGTAGATGCGGCCACGTAAAACTTCTGATTTCGCAGATCAGGTGGTAGAGACAGAATTCGGTTAAAGGCTCCCCTGGCTTTGAATGACCCGCTTAATTGCTGGTTTTCGAGTTTTAGGAATACATTACAGTTGAGCTGAGTTGAAAATAAGGGACTGAATTCAAACGGTGTCTGGTGCAAATATGGTTTAATTCGCAAAGCAGCTTCCCGAATGTGCGTTGAGTCGATCAATGGTTAGAAATCAACGAGAGCGGTTAAAATAGAGGTTTGACTACCATCCAGCCGGGTCCAAACAGGTCGCACTACACCTTCATGAGCACTGATATTATTGTAATCGCCTAAAAAATAATTGGTGCTGGGAATAAATGATTTCTCACTCAGTTTGACATTTTTGAAGGTAGTACCACCATCAAAGGAATATGCCAGATAGACATCAGTTTGTAAATCATCAAAGTTGCGACGATCATAAAATACGAAATAAAGTGCTCCTGAGGTCTGATCCAGTGCAATCCAGGTAAAGAATTGATGTCTGCCAGGTTGATCATCATTTACTCTGACTGGTATTGACCAACTCTTCCCTCCATCGGAAGATTTTACCAGCCAGACGTCGGTATCATCGGTGCCATTACTTTGATCACAATAGTTGATGTAAATGGTACCCCGGTATGGACTTTTGCTTCGGTCGCATGCCGTAACCGGCATACCGTTAGCACGTCCAAAGCCGGGTATTTCAATATCCCAACCTCCAGGTTGATCTGCTGCCCGGATATCCTGTTCTAGCCATGTAAGACCTCCATCGAGAGATCGATCGAAATAAATTGCTTCATCAAAGGACCACGCTACATAGATCTCTCCTGATGGGCCCACACATGGTACCGCCCCTTCCGTCGTTTGATCTCCATCCAGACAATTGCCTTCAAGGTCACTGATCACCACTGCTTCGGTCCAACTCCCGGCCTGATCAACCGATTTTGAGAATAAAATCCGACTGTGGTGATCCGGATTGGAACTTCCATACTTATCAAATTCAGTCCATGTGATATATATATTATTGTTGCGCGGATCTACTGCCATCCATTGTTTATCCTGATCTGCCGGTGGGCGGTGACCGGTGTAGGTACCACCATTCCAGCTAACACCACCATCTGTTGATTTCTGAATTACAATACGATCAAGCCAACCTTGTGCTGAACGGCCACGACCTTCTGTATCCGCCAGATGAGCAAAATAAAAATTGCCATCATAATCGGCACAAATTACCGGATCTCCGAAAACCCCATAGGGAGAGGTAACTCGTTGCGATTGCCAGGTGTAACCACCATCAAAGGAATGTACTATTTTATCAAGTATGACACCCACCACTATATTTTTTGGATTGACAGGATTCACAAATATTGAGGGTTCACAAGGTTTGTATGGAACTCCCTCATTTACATTGTCAACCACTACGTTGATATAGGATTCAGGATGAAGTGTCTTCGATAGTTTCTGCAATGACTTTTGGCAACTATATAGTGCCATAATTAACCAAAAAAATAATATCCTCCGCATCAGGAAAAGATACACCTTTTGTTTTACAGTATAAATAAAGAGGTCGATTTCATAATGAAAAACTGGTGAACTTTGGAAAAGTCTTCGTATCGTATTATCGATAAAGACTCTGAGCCAGTGTGGGAATTGAACCCCTACTCGTGAAAATCATCAGAGAATCTAAAGGGTTAGTTATTCCGAGAAGTTCATAATGAAAAAGTGGAGGTTGATGTCCATAATGGCCTCAACCTCTACTTACGAATTCAAACCTGATTAAAATCAGGTTTAAAAAAGGGGGAAAAAATTCTCTTTAAGAGATGTATTAATACGAGGTCGAAAAGAGAGGTTGATCCCGATTTGTTCACAACCTCTTGCTTTGAAATGAAACCCGTTATTCTTCAAATAGTCTTTGCTGTTAGATTCCTTCAAAGATAAAAAAGAGAGGTTGATCCCGATTTGTTCACAACCTCTTGCTTTGAAATGAAACCCGTTATTCTTCAATCGGTCTTTGCCGTCAGATTCACTCCAAGATGAAAAAGAGAGGTTGATCCCGATTTGTTCACAACCTCTTGCTTTGAAATGAAACCCGTTATTCTTTCAAATACGCTTTTATGTAAAACTAAGTACGTATGTATATTACTTCAGCATTAACAGAGGTTACGACTGATGAAATCACAACTTCATTACCAGAGGAACAAAAACCATTAAATTTTAAAGATGATCGGGGGTCAGGAATTTTGCACATATCCTTGTGACATGTACTCTTAGGTCAAAAAGTCTGCCAATATGCCAGAAGTAAAAAGTCATTTATTACGGATAAAAGTACTGTGTTCAGGAATCTAATGCATAATCAGTTGATAAGTAGCCGACAAAGACCTGTGATCAGAATTTAGATTTTTTTAAATATTTTTTTAAACTATATGAGGTTGGAAACAATATCGACTCATATCAGAGTTGCAATCTTCTCCAAAAGACGCTTTGAAGCAATAATGCCTTCAGCTTCTGACAAAACACTCCCTTCATACTCGATGCCTACATAACCCCGGTAACCGGCATCTTTGACGATTTTCATCATTTTCATATAATCGGTGTGAACTTCATTGCCTTCTGCATTAAAATCATTCGTTTTAGCACTAACAGCTTTGGCATAAGGCATTAACTCGCTCACTCCCTGATAACGGTCATATTCTTCGATACAATTCCCTCCCCAGGCTTGACCACTGTCTCGTTTTATACAAAAATTTCCAAAATCCGGTAAGGTTCCGCAATTACTCATATTAACCTGTCGCATGACCCCCGACAACCATTTACCATCCGAAGAATAACCACCATGGTTTTCTACTAGAATGTTGATCTTATAATCTTTGGCATAGCTGGCCAGTGATCCCAATCCGTTAACGGCAGCCTGTTGCACATCAACAGCACTACCCACTCCAAATGCATTGACTCTGATTGAATGACATCCAAAATATTGTGCGGCTTCAACCCATTTATAGTGGTTCTCCACAGCAGTCTTTCGATTCTGATCATCCAGATCAGCTAAACCGCCTTCTCCGTCGACCATAATTAATAATTGTTTAACTCCCAGGTCATTAGCCCGTTTGTTCATCTCTTCAAGGTAAACCCTATCCTTTGCTTTGTCTTTGAAAAACTGGTTAACATATTCAATATTATGAATTCCAAATTCATTTTTAGCTCTGGATGCAAAGTCTAGATTGTCCATCTCTTTGGCGAACAGCGCTTTATGAAGTGACCACTGAGCAAGAGAAATTTCAAAAAAAGATTTCCCACCTACGACCGATTTTTTTGTTGAACAGGCAGATGATCCCAGCAACCCAATAGCAACGGCACTTGGGCCGGCTGCTTTCATAAATTCCCTTCTTTTCATTCTTGTTTCTATTTTATAGACATCAATTTATTAAAAAAAGCCCCAATTTTTGTGATCATATCGAAAGATGTAAGATTAATTTACATTACCAGGCCTTAACCCATCACATCGTCTTTAGCTGGAGATTAAAATTGATTCAGATCGTGATTACTCACAAATATCAGCATAGGGTTGGGTCTTTAACCGATTCCCGGCAGAATACCTACTTGTGTTGGCCGGGTCTGAAAAAACGAACCCTTCCTGGTTATAGTCGCCTGATTCGATAAAAATCATCCTTTTTACCTTTGACTTGTGGAATTAGGCATTCTTTTTGCAACACTCTAAATATTCCTGAAA
>JBGTCB010000766.1:0-11890 GCA_041748995.1 Saprospiraceae bacterium
GTTTTGTTCTTCAGAAATGAATTACACTTCCAGGCAAAACCGCTTTGCATTAATATTAGAGCTTCATAGATTAAGCGCTTGATGAAAACATTCGCTGTCTGGATATTCATAGGTCTCTTCGTTTCCTGTGCGGCACCTAGAACTTCCCACAATCGAAATCTTGTCGGTGTGATGGGTGAACGGGCTATGGTAGTTTCTGCGCATCCTCTTGCGAGCAAGGTCGGTTCAAAAATTATTGAAGAAGGGGGTAATGCCTGGGATGCTGCGATCGCTGTCCAATTTGCCCTGGCAGTTGTGTACCCGGTTGCCGGCAACTTAGGGGGAGGCGGTTTTGCCGTATTTCGTTCTGTGGATGGCGATATCGGAGCTCTGGACTTTCGGGAGAAGGCACCGAAAAAGGCTGGTCGCGATATGTATCTCGATCTAGATGGGAACATCATAGACCGATCCAGTTTGGAAGGTCACCTTGCTGTTGGCGTTCCGGGATCGGTTGATGGTATGGTAGAACTGCACAAAAAGTATGGATCTAAACCATGGTCCGATCTTGTCCAACCGGCAATAGATTTGGCCGAACAAGGATTTCAGCTCACAATAGGCGGTGCCGAGTCCCTGAACCGGGCAATGGAAGTGTTTGTAAAAGTTAATACGCATCCTATCCATTTAGCTCGTCATGCGGCATGGAAGCCCGGAGATTTATTAAAGCAAACGGATCTGGCCCGAACGCTGGAAAGAATCCGGGATGGTGGTCGGAAAGGATTCTATGAGGGGGAAACAGCCTTATTGTTAATTAAGGAGATGAAGCGCGGACGAGGAATTATTACTACTGATGACCTGAGGGATTATCATGCTGTTTGGAGAGCTCCCCTCGTAGGCAGTTACCGGGGAAACCGTATTATATCCATGAGCCCACCTTCAAGCGGTGGTGTAGCCTTACTCCAACTCTTACAAAGTATTGAAAAATTTCCTGTAACGAAGTTTGGTCACAATCATTGGAAAACTGTCCATATAATGACTGAATTGGAAAAACGGGTTTATGCGGATCGGGCATCATACCTGGGAGATCCGGATTTTTATGAAGTTCCGACCACCATGCTATTAGATGATACATATCTGACAGATCGCATGGCCAGCATTAGTCTGAAAAGAAGTACCAGGTCTTCAGAGCTTAAAGAAGGTCAGCTTGAAATTGTCGAGAGTATTGAGACCACCCATTTTTCGATCGTCGATCCAAAGGGAAATGCAGTAGCAATAACAACGACTCTAAACAGCAATTTTGGATCGAAAGTTATGGTGGAGGGAGCGGGTTTCTTTCTGAACAATGAAATGGATGACTTCAGCATTAAATCTGGTGTACCAAACCAGTTTGGCCTGACCGGTAGCATCGCTAATGAAATTGTTCCAGGCAAAAGGATGCTAAGCAGCATGACCCCAACCATAGTTGACAATAGTGATGGTTTATTAATGGTCCTTGGCACACCCGGGGGAAGCACCATTATTACCTCAGTGTTTCAAACGATTTTAAATGTTATTGATCACAAAATGACGATGCAGCAAGCGGTCAATGCAAAGCGTTTCCATCACCAGTGGTTACCGGACAGAATCCTAATGGAAGACAGTATCTTTTCGACGAAGACAAGACGAAAACTCAGTCAGCTGGGGCACGAATTTGAATCCAGTGGTGCTATCGGTCGGGTAGATGCAATCCTGGTTTTGCCGGATAAAAGGTTGGAAGGTGCTGGTGACAATAGGGGGGAAGATAGAGCGGTCGGATTTTAATGGAAGATCATGATTAAATACCACAACTTAAACGGAAAAATTGTAGATGCTGGCAGTGCCCAAATTTTTGTGAATGACGTTGGCTTACTCAGAGGTTACGGCATCTTTGATTTTTTTCCGATTGTTGAAGGCCAACCACTGTTTGAAGAGGATTATTTTGATCGTTTCTATCGTTCAGCTGAGCTTATGAATCTGCTGATCCCAATTGCCAGAGCTGAACTTCATGAACGGGTAGTGGATCTGGCAGCCCGTAATGAGATCAAACTCGGATATACAAAATTAGTCCTCACGGGTGGGTATGCCCACGATGGATATACCCCGGGAACAAGTAATCTCTTTATTCTGCAGCATGAGAATGTAAAGAGTGATCCGCTTCAGTATTCTCAGGGTATTTCCCTTGTCATGCAAAAGTATATCAAGGATATGCCGGAGGTCAAAACCCTTAATTATGCTAATGTTCTGAAAAACAGGGATCTGCTTGCCCAATCAGAGGCTTTGGATATTCTCTACCATGATGGTCGATTTATCAGGGAAACATCAAGAGCTAATTTCTTTATCGTCAATAAGGATGGCACCATTCTGACTACTGAGGCCAATGTATTGTCAGGTATTACCCGTAAGCATGTAATTAAGGTGGCCAGATCCAGTGGAATTGAAGTGAAGGAATGCCCCTTACCCCTGGTTCTACTGACAGAAGCTTCTGAGTGTTTTATCACCAGCACAACCAAAGGAGTTTTGCCCATCACTAAGATCAACGGGTATGAAATTGGTTCAGGCCAAGTAGGACCTTGCTGCATAAACCTGCAAAAGGCTTATCTGGCATACTGTGGTCAATATGTCAGAACCCATCATCTGGTCTGATCTTCGAATCATCCATTATACATATAGGCATTTAGACCTGGTACCGATTTGACCTGTGCTTTACGAAAAGAGGTGGGGTATTTGCTATATTCGTTGAGTATAAGAAATAGAGCTCATGCAGGTCTTAGGTGACATGGACGATGAAAATTTAATCTCTCATATTAAAAATACAGGAGACAAACAGGGCTTTTCTATTTTATATGAACGGTATGCGCATCTTTTGTTTGGTTGGTGTCTTCGATACTTGAAAAATCAGGAAGCCAGTGAAGATGCTGTGATGGACATCATGGAACAGTTGATACAAAATCTGCATAGATACGACATCAAAGATTTTAAAAATTGGCTCTTCCTTGTCACAAGAAATCATTGTTACATGCGATTGCGGGGTCAAACGCACATATTGATAGATGACCTTGCCAGTATTGATGGTGAACAGGTTATGGAAAATCATCAGGAAATGCATCTTCATATCGAGCAAAAGGAAGATCATCTACACGAAGCCATAGAGAGGTTGAAAGGGCCTCAAAAAGAATGTATTATTCTCTTTTATTTTAAGAGGAAGACCTACAGGGAAATTGCGGAGTCAACTGGTTACGATGAGAAGAAGGTCAAAAGTTACATACAGAACGGTAAACGGAATCTTAAGCTTGAATTGGAAAAAAATTCAATTGATGAATAATATGATACTATGTCCGAGAAGTTAACGAGGAAGGAATTACTTGATCTCCTGAATGAGTTTTCCGTAGGAGAAAAAGGGCATTCTCCTGATCCATTGGATCAGAAAGCTCTGGACGGATATCAATACCTTGATCGTGGTCTCAATGCCGAAGATTCACTAAAAAAGCTTGACGATCGATTTGGAAAATGGATAGAGGGTAAAGAGGTAAGCAGTATCAGAAAATCTCCTAAAGTGCGCAGGTTCATCCTGCTGCAAAGGATAGCTGCCGCGGTATTGCTGGTCCTTGTACCTCTTTTTTTTCTACTGAAACCCACCTCAACCTCTAAATTGGCTGATCATTATTTTGAAGCACCGCGCAGCCCTTATCTGACTATCAGCCGGGGAGAACAACCAACAGGTGAGGCAGAAATCAACCACGCCTTTACCCTGTATGAAAAAGGACAGTATGCTGAAGCTGCCAAAGATATCGGAAGGCTAACCATCGATCACCCGGATAAACAAGATCTAAAGTTTTATCACGCAATCAGCCTTCTTGCCTCCGGAGACTACGTTCAAAGTATCAGACTCCTCAAAGAATGTACAGAGGAGCCCTTTCAGGAACTCCATCAAAGATCTCCATGGTATCTTGCCCTCGCCTATTTGAAAGCAGGTGATAAGGAAGAAGCAAGACACTGGCTGCAACGAACCATGCTAGTGGATGAATTACATAAGGAACCGGCAGAGGAGCTTTTGCAAAAGATCAAATAATCAGAGCTACTACTCTTTAATCTTGATGTGAATCTGGCCGATTCATAAAACGAATCCAGTCATCTATATGATCAATGTCATGGTGTTCAGGTAAAAGGCTGAAGGAAAGGTTCATATCTTCAACTGCCTGGAGGGTTTGTGACAGAACGTGCTCTGTACTCCAATCAATTCCGGCAAATAAACGGTCATGCATTTTATGAAGTCCAATAAGGTAGTACCCTCCATCCGTTGCTGGACCCAGTACGATATCGTGGTTTTGAAGCTGAATAAAAGCTTCTTCTAAAAGGGTCTTCGTGATATAAGGGCAATCTGTACCAATCAGCAGAACGTACTGATGAGACTGCAGGACATCCTGGAAGGCCTGCCGCATCCGTAAACCGAGATCTGAGCCTTTTTGTAACCGTCCAATAAAGGGTGTTTTTTCTATGAAACTGCGGTCTATGTAAGGGAAGAAATAGAGATAAACTGTGCAATCCAGATTCTGTATTTGATCGAAGGTTATGGAGAGCAACTGACGGTATATACTCAGGGCTTGTGCAGCCCCCACCGTTTTGGCTAATCTGGTTTTTACCTTACCTTCCTCAGGACTCCTGAGAAAAATGATCAGCGCATTGGAATGTATTGGTAAAGCATCTCCTGCAATCATGGAGGTTTCGATAATTATTGAGTTACCTCATTCCGATTCTCTTTCTTTTGGTCTTTTCTGGTAAAAAAGTCGCCCTGTTTCAATTGACGGCTGACTACAGAGTACGGACCGCTGACTACTTCATCTTCCTTTTTAAGTCCCTCCACTATCTGAATATAAGTGTCATCCTGAATACCGGTCAGGACCTGCACCTGCTGCAAAGTGTCATTCTCACACCTAAAGACAACTTCTTTAAGATCTTCTTTTTGGCCTGGATCGTCATCTCCTTTTTTTAAAGCATTAATGTCTCTGGTAGTCACTGCCAGGATAGGTACGGTGAGTATATCTTTTACCGTTTGCGTGTTTATTTCCACGGATGCCGACATACCCGGTCTGAACGGAAAGGGTCTCTGTGCGGAGATGAGATCGGCATAGGATGCCTGATCCATCCGTATTTTAACAACGAAGTTGGTCACCTGATCGCTCGTGAGAGCAGCGGTGCCCACAGTAGATGCTGAATTGGCAATTTCAGTTACTGTACCAAGGAATTTTCGATCCAGATATGCATCGATTTCAATCTCGGCAGTATCACCCAATGAGACTCTGAGTATATCATTTTCACTGACATCAACCCGCACTTCCATCACAGAGAGGTTGGCAATCCGCATCATCTCAGTTCCGGTCATCTGTATAGTACCGACTACCCGCTCACCTTCTTCAATATCCAATTTGGAGATGATCCCATCTACCGGAGAAAAGATATTAGTTCGTTTTAAACTGGTTTGAAGTTCTCTTAAGCCTGCTTCTGAGCTCTTTACTGTAAATTCATTAGCCTTAATATTTTGTTCAGCAGCCCTCATACTGGCATCTGCGGCTATCAGATTGGCTTCCATGGCTTCAAGGTCTGAAAGCGAAGTTTCAAATTCGGCCTGAGAAAGAACTCCCTGTTCTAATAGTTGTTTATTTCGATCATATATTCGCTTGGCATTCTGATATTGTGCCTGGATCTGAGCCTTTTGTGCTTTTGCATTTTCAGCATTGGAGGAAGACATCGCTAGCTGTGCTTTCGCATTGTTAACCGATGCAGCACCACGTTCCACCGCAGATTGATAAGCTTCAGGATCAATCATAGCAAGCAGGTCACCCGCGCGGATGGAGTCACCTTCTTCAACCATCAGTTGGACTACTTCACCGGATACATCTGAACTGATGACAACTTCCTTTTCAGGAAAAATCTTGCCGCTCGCTGACACAAGTTCTTTAATGGTACGAATCGCTACCTTGGTAGTTTCAACCTCTTCACCTTTGGTACGATTCTTACTTTTGTAAATTGCCAGGGCGATTAAGATGGCGAGAGCGATAAAAAGTATGAGGTATAAGCGATTTCTTTTTCGGTTGGTCATCTAGTTGAGCGTTATTCTTTTTCCCTGGTAGAAGTCAAGTACTTTTGATTTAAAAATATAGTCATATTTGGCAATAATAAGGCTGACTTCTGCCTGGTCCCGGTCATTCTGAGCACCGATAAACTCAAAACTATTGGACACTCCCAAACTGAACCTTTTCTCGGTATCCTGATAAGCTGCCCGTCTGGCTTCAGCGGTTCGCAAGGCTGCTTCATAATTTTTCCTGGCTGCCTTGACGTCAGTCACTGCCCGTTGTACATCAGTCTTCAATTGATTTTTGACTTGTTCATTAGCAATGTCATTACGCGCAACTTCCAGTTTGGCAAGGTCCAGGTTACCCTTGGTAATTCCCTGATTATAAATGGGAACAAAAATGCGTAATCCAAAACCATAACCCAGGTTCTGATTGATCTGATCAGGGTAAGTGGTCTTCAATGTTTCAAAAACCGGGCTTTCAAATTCAACATTAAATGGTTCGCCATTGACGAAAAATTGTTGCGATTCCAGTCTGGTACCAACTTCATTGAAAGTCCTTCCTGATGAAGACCAGTTTGAGCCAATGCTACCACCTATGCCAAAGCTGGGTAGCAAGCTCGATTGGGCTATCGCAACTCCAAGTTCAGCAGTACGTCTTCTTAATTCACCCGCTTTAATGGATGGTTGCCACTCCAGAGCTTGCTTATATACCTCGGATGTTGAAGCAGCTTCGGTATCATATTCTGTCGGAACAGGAAGGTCAGGAGCCTCAACTACCATCTCAAATGAATCTTCTAACTGGAGTAATTGCTTCAGATTGAGATAAGCAATATCAATATCGTTTTGAGCCGCGACTACCAGTTGTTCGTTTTGAGCCGACTGAGCCACGAGATCCAGCCGGGCATTTCTGGGTCGATTACCGACATCAATCAAACGGTCAATCTGATCGAGTTGACTGTTGATCAGATCAAGACTTTTAATTGCGTTATTGAGATTTTCCTGGGCAAACAGAATCTGGATATAAGCCAATGCTACGTCCAGAGCCAGATCATTCTTTATCTGCTCAACGTCATAGGTGGCAGCCTCTCTATTGACTTGTGCCCGTTTGATAGTATTTGTGATGCGACCTCCGTTAAAGAGTGTGGCTGAGGTTGAAATAGTAAAGCCCTGGTTGCCAAAGCTCTGACTAAGAAAGAGGTTGGTCGTGGGGTCGATCTGCCGTCCAAAACTCAAATTGTAGCTGGTAGAACCATCTAAAGTAGGATACCGTCCCTGATTCGCTACCTTTTGGTTTATGTTTGCCTCTTCAGCAGACAATGAAGATTGTTTGACGGTAAGGCTGTTTTCGATGGCATATTGAATGCATCGTTCCAATGTCCAGACCTCCTGACCAAGAGACATGCCAGCCACACAGAAGATAAGGAGACTGGTTAGGATAAGTTTACAGCGCATTGGATAAAGGATTGATGACTTCATATAATCTTGCAAGTTTAGGGATACTGAGAGTCTTTGACGCAGATATTATATAAATGCCCTTCGATCATGGATCAAACTGCTATTTTTCACTGATTGTTGTCACGGCAATCAATCGATCATAGCGTTGACCAAAAGGACGATAATAGACCAGTATGGTATAATAGTTTTCGGCTTCGTGCCAATTGCCCTCCAGCAGTTCAAAATCTGGGCTTCCTCCATCTCTAGGTAAGGCTGCATATATGTAATCATAGACGCCTTGTTTTAATATTGCCTCTCCGAAATATGCAGAATAACGATCTTCATATTCCATTTTTAAACGGTTTTGTATTTGCCAGTCACAAAAACCACCTATTAAGTAGACGTCGTAATCGTACAGCGGTTGCGCTGACTCCAGAGAAAAAAGAATATGGGCATAGTCTGCTTCTACGTCGGTATCGTTATCGTCATTGCTTTTTATGACAAAACCACCATTCACGTCCGGTTCGTTGTTATATTTTTGAAAGGTTCGTTTCACATCTGGTTTCATTTTGACTTCCGGTGTCTCCAGAAACTGGTTGACCTCCAGGACATTTTTGGAAGGAAATCGCAGGCTGCGAATATCAACGGACCTGAATTCCTTTCCAGCTGGAAAGATCAATCTGTCCTGATAGGTGAATTGAAGTTCGTCCGGTTTAATGAATAAGGGCTCAATATCTAAAATTGCATTGTCCCACCGGTAGTTCTGCAAAATTACTGCTTTGATCTCCTGTCGTGGATTGGCGATGTAAAAGTCTTTATGATTGATGGTAAAATCTACCTCATGGTGTGTATTAATCCTGGATACATTCGCGGGTCTTTTCAGATTACCAAACACTTTTGCAATATTTTCCATGACCATAAATCGACGGGTCAGGATTGGTTCCCTGGTATCTTCATCATAAATATGAATTAAATAATTTCCGGATTTAGTCCAACGTACATCCCGGTTGGGAATCGTCAGTTCATAATGAACATAGGTGACTTTTGTGTTGACGGAAAACTCCAGATCACGCAGTTCTTCATCATTGAACCCCTCCAGATACTCCATTTCTTCGAGATCACTGGGATTCCAGTTGCGATCACAGTGCCGGATCTGATATCGCAAATACCTTCCATTGGTCGCCAATTCATCAAATGACAGCAACAGATCGCCTTGCGCTAGATTAATAATTGGAGCCGAGCTGTAAAGTCCGGGAATAGTAAAGATTACGGACTTTACCTCCGGTTGGTACGTGTTGTCAAAATTCACAAATTCTTGCGATGAGACAGGCGGAAAACCCACGATTGTGAGTAATGAAACCAGGCTTATTAATTGTAAATTAATCATAAAATGTTGTGACTATTTAGCGGGACTGCACCAGGGATTTTCTTTGATTCTGAAACGCCAGTCCCAAAATGCACATTCTTCTGCATAATCAACGCCGACCCGGGGACTTCTTATTACATTCTCCTTTCTAATCCTTGTGTGTCTGTCTTCGATCCAAATTTCGTTACCCGCCGGAAGCCAGGTTCCATTTAAATCGGTCGTAATTGCCAAAGCTTTGGTCAAGATACCCGGTCCATTTGTCAGGCGGTAGTCAGGTTCTTTCATTTTTCTCCGTTCAAGCATGTGGTCGATCCCCTCACATGGTTCGATAGCTCTGATGAGAATCGCATGTGCCTGTCCTTCAACTCCGGTCACCACATTAAACAAATGATGAATACCGTAACAAAGGTAAATGTACGCTGTGCCCCCAGATTGAAACATAGTATCGGTTCGGGAAGTGCGCCGGTTGTCATAGGCATGGGACGCTTTGTCTTCTGGTGCACGGTAAGCCTCGGTCTCTACTATTTTACCACTGGTGAATGAACCTCCGATGTTTGTACAAAGGTATGTACCTAGTAACGCTTCACTGAGTCGTAAGACATCGCTCTGTTGATAGAAGTCCTCCATGAAGGGTGCATGAAGTTTCATCCTAGAATCTCCTTGGTGAATAGTTGGGTGCTTCTTTAGTGATTGTAATGTTGTGAGGATGGCTTTCAGTTATACCGGCGCTTGATATTCTTACGAATTTTGCCTTTTGAAGATCCGGTATTTCTGCAGCACCACAATAACCCATACCGGCCCTCAGTCCTCCAAGATATTGAACCATCACCTCTGCGACCGTCCCCTTATAAGGCACTCTTCCTTCAATACCCTCGGGAACGAGTTTTTTTATGTCATCTTCGACATCCTGAAAGTAGCGATCTTTAGATCCCCGCTGCATTGCACCGATCGAACCCATACCCCGGTATATCTTAAATTTCCGGCCTTCAAAAATAATTGTTTCACCAGGTGCCTCCTCAACACCGGCAAAGAGAGATCCGGCCATGACAGTGCTGGCTCCGGCAGCAATTGCTTTTACAATGTCACCTGTGAACCTAATACCACCATCGGCGATGATCGGTATGTCTGTACCGGCCAATCCCTGTGAAGCACTGTAAATTGCCGATAGCTGAGGCACACCTACGCCTGCAATCACCCGGGTTGTGCATATACTGCCTGGCCCCACCCCGACTTTCACGCCATCGACACCGGCTTGAGCCAATGCTCTTGCGGCATCTCCTGTGGCAACATTTCCACCGACCAATTGTAGGTCAGGATGGGCTTTTCTTATTTCCCTGATCATATTAAGGACACCAATATGGTGCCCATGGGCAGTATCCACACATATCACATCGACTCCAACATCCTGCAAAGCAGCAACGCGATCCATCGTATCGGATGTAACTCCGACCGCTGCGCCGACTACCAGACGACCGTAGGTATCTTTGCAGGCACTGGGATAGTTCTGCACCTTCATGATGTCTTTATAGGTAATCAATCCAATCACCCTGAATTGATCATCAACTACAGGTAATTTTTCTATTTTTTGTTCCTGGAGGGTCTTGGTGGCAAGGTCTAAAGTTGTGCCGGCTGGTGCAGTGATAAGACCTTCTTTGGTCATGATTTCGGCAACTGGACGGATCGGATTGGTTTCAAAACGGAGATCTCTATTCGTGAGTATTCCTACTAAAACATTCCGGTGGTCTACAATTGGAATGCCACCGATCTTATATTTTTGCATCAGTGCCATAGCATCCCCCACCACAGCATTTACATGAAGGGTCACCGGGTCAATAATCATTCCGCTCTCAGATCTCTTCACTGCTCTGACCTGATCTGCCTGAGCGTCAATAGGCATGTTCTTATGGATGATGCCGATTCCCCCTTCCCTGGCCATTGCAATAGCCAGATCACGCTCTGTGACTGTATCCATAGCGGCTGATACGATTGGGGCATTTAATGTGAGGGTCCGGGTGAGTTTTGTTTTGATGGATACATCGCGTGGCAACACATCCGAACTGGCTGGTACAAGGAGTACATCATCAAAAGTAAGAGCAAGATCCAGAAATTTTTCGGAAGAAGAGAACGTTGATTCCATTTGCAAAAATAGGTTTTTTCTAAAAAAGCGGATAATAAATCTATTTTCAAGCTTTAAAAAAAGACTTACATGCTTTCAGTACTATCGGATGATTACTTCATGGATTTGGCACTTCGGGAAGCTCAGAAAGCAGTGGATGAAGGAGAAGTACCCGTGGGAGCAGTAATTACCTGCGAAAGTCAGATTATTGCCAGAGCTTATAATCAAATAGAAAAACTTCAGGATAGCACCGCCCATGCCGAATTGCTTGCGATCACATCGGCATCTGCACATCTGGGTTCTAAATTTCTGCCACAGTGCACATTATACGTCACATTAGAGCCTTGCATTATGTGTGCCGGAGCACTTTACTGGTCACGAATCGGGAGAGTGGTCTATGGAGCAAGTGATGACAAAAGAGGTTTTATGCAGTATGGGAAATCCCTGCTGCATCCGTCAACCAAACTGGAATTCGGTGTACGCCATGACGCTTGTCAGAGTATTCTGCAGCAGTTTTTCCTGATGAAGAGATTATAAACAGGTCGATCCTTAAGATTGTCTTAAGTGATGCGTTAAAGTCTTACTAAACTGGTTGATTGGCTGGATCAGAGTATTTAACTTAGCCTTGCATACAGTAATTTCAACATTATGAAGACGACAAACCTCCTGCTTTCACTTTCTTCCCTTGTGATACTCATCTCTTGTGGGCCCACTTACCGGCCTTTTACATCAGATCTCCAAAAAGAGAATCAATGGACAGAAGAAGAATTAAAACATGTACAATTTTATCTCTCGGAAGACATCAAATTGAGGAGAGATTTACGGACTGGTGAAAGCGTGATAGAAGGTGGTAAAATACGAGTTGAAGAAGGAAGAAGAGTTGAAGAGATTGTGATCCGTGAAGGTA
>JBGTCB010000767.1:0-10307 GCA_041748995.1 Saprospiraceae bacterium
GATTGATATATCACAGCTATCAATTAGCGAATCCGTAATTAGAGGAACCGTGTGCGGGAAAACTGCTCGCACGGGTCTGTGGGGGTGCGGGGAGGTAACGAACCGCCCTACCCGGATATTAGGGTTTTGTCGTGAAAGGCACAACGAAGATCTGGTAGATCTTAGAGTGAATGAACCGCTCGAGGATGGGAAAGCATGGTCACCATCAGGGTGAGCATCAAAAATCGATGATGTGCTCGTATTTGCAGCAAATCTGCCTTGTAATAGAAAGTCTAATGCATTATCCCGGTTAAATATCGCTCCATAAGTATCTCCATGTGATGAGTCTCATGTCCGGCTATAATAAATCCGATCATTAGAGGTGTTAGCGCGTTGCCTGAAGCAGTTCCGGTGCGCAACAGCATGTCGGCGTTAAAATTTTTAAACATACTTATTGTTGCTCTCCGGGTATCCTTATATTCTTCAATGATAGAAGCAGGAGTCCGGTTATCCGCATCAAGATAGGGTATATGGTCATCTTGCTCATAACCAGCTAGGGGAGTCTTGTCATTTCTGGCAATTCGTAAAGCTCGGTAGTCGAAAATTCGTTCAAAATCTATGATGTGAATCACGAGTTCTTTGATCGAGCATTTGTCAGGAGCATAACGATAATCCCAATGCTCTTTTTTCATTGACTGGAGAAAAACAGGAGTATCCCGGTACTGAGATTCAAGTATTTTCATAAAGTCAGAACCGGGCGCCTTTTTGATGTATTGTGTAAAAGGGAAATGCTCAACAGTTTCCGGTCGTCGTATTTCTTTTTCCATCCTATAAATATGTAAAAGATTAATGATCAGAAGATAAAACGTATTTGAAAATTCATCTGGATCTTTTATAGGGTAAGTGGCATGCCATTTGAAAGATTTATCACGGAGCTATTGCGGGGTTGGATATAATGATTTCCAAACCCGCATTGATATGGTCGAATAAATCCGGTGGATGCCCATGATGGTGGTCTACCGGATTTCGTTTATGCCCCATCCTGACAATTATCAGATTCAGTTCGCGGTTGCAAATGACGTATTGACCGCGAATTCCCCGGGCATAAAAGAAATCAAATCCGCGATGATTCGCTAGCCACCAATGCATGCCATATATATCATTGACACGGTTCAACCAGATATCAGGTAATAAGGTGGGAGTTAAAACTGACTCGATGTATTGCGGGTCAAGGATCGATTGGGCTCCCCATTTGCCATCATTCAGGTACAGTTGTCCCAAACGAGCAAAGTCTCTCGGCGTTGCATAAAAGCAGCAGAAAGCTTTTTCCATTCCATTTTTATGATCGAGGTTCCAATAAGCATTGTGCCCGGCACCAATTTTTGACCAGAGCATCTTTGATGTAAAATCGGAGATGGTCATACTGCTTGCATTTGCGATGATGAGAGCCAGTATCTGGGTGTTCCCGCTGGCATATCGAAACACTTCTCCAGGTGGACGCCGTACTTCCAAATTGTTAATAAGAGTTTCCAGGTCATTACCATAGTAAGCCTCGGCATTGTGACTAAAGGCATTGCCTTCCGATTCGATCCATTTAAGTCCCGAACTCATCTGAAGCAAGTGCCTGATCGTAATCTGGTCTTTAAGCGAAGTCTGAAACGATGGAACATATTTGGCTACCGGGTCATCAATTTGAATCAGACCTTCTTTTATCGCAATTCCAGTGAGAGTAGCTACGATGGATTTGGCAACCGAGAATGAGTTGGAAAGACTGTTTTTATCAAAGGGCGGCCAGTATTTTTCGTACTGTATCTTTTGATCCCGGATTACCAGAAAAGCTGTAGTGCTTAAGGCCTCCAGTTTTTTCAAAGCCTCATCTGAGAGGCCGGATTGTATGGAGGAGTCCTCCAACCACGGCTCGGGTTTAATTGTCTGGATAGTCCGGTTTTCAAAAGCCGCCATCTCATTGATAGCCGGACCGAGACGTCCGGATTTATAAGACATCAATAGACCCTTTATAACAAAAGGTCTTAAAAAGATAAAAATGATCAAAGCCACGATGATCATTGCAATCAGGACCAGGGTCATGAATTTGATAGTTGCGGTTTATCGATTCGATTGCGACTCATGATATCAATAGATACAATAATGGCCATCGCCCCAAACACAGGAACACTGGCTTTGTCTGAGTCCAGAAAGTTATTAAGAAGTCCATGCGAAAAATAGGTCACCAATGCCAGGGTTGCAAACAATAAAAAATGTCTCGCCATACCATCCGGCAACCTCCGATAGGTGCGATATGCTGAATAAAACACGGTAAAGAGTATAGCTACCACTGTGAGAAGTCCCAGATATCCGGACTCTGCCAAAGGTCCCAGGTATTCACTATGGGCATTGCCGACGTCACCAAAATTAGTACTGATAATAGTCAAGTCACCTGATCGCTGGTAGGGGGCATATTCAAACATATATGTACCCGGCCCAAAACCAAAAAAAGGTTTTTCTTTTGCCATTGCAAAAACCGAATTCCAACGGTTGATCCGCTCCAGGTTAGAGGCATCGGTGGTGATATTCGTGATAGACTCTACATTCTCTATCAGGTTTTCGGATGAATCAGTGTTATTCTTCTGTAGTTGGATCATTATGTCGTCAAGGGTGACAAACAGAACCAGTGCAATCACTATCGTGATGCCGGCCACTAATTTGAGACTTACCCGTGACTTTACAATGAACCAGATAACAAATGCAGCAATAACGCTAAGGAGGGCAGCCCTTGAGTATGTTGTGATCAATGTAATAAACAGGAGTGCTAATGCTATTATCCCTGCTATTCTGGCCTCAATCTTCTGATGGGTTCTGGTGATAAATCCGAAGACAATCGGAATAAAAAAAGCAACTACTGCTCCATACTGTGTATGATCCCTGAAGAAAGGTTCCATAACCCAATGAGCCGGATTCTCTTCGAAACCGTTGCTTGCATGCCGGATAGTCGTGTAAATGACGACCCCGATAAAGGGGATTAAATAGATTAGTAAAAAGCGAGGTATGTTTTTATGATCGAGAAAGATGGTTGCTCCGGCAAAAAATACCGGTAAGATAAACCACAACCGTGATACCAAGAACTTAAAAGAAACTACTGGTTGGACACTTGTAAAAGAAGTAATAAACAACCAAACCAGATAAAGAAAAATCGCAATAGAAACGGGGTGTCGTGTGACTTCACGGGGAATAATCCGATTACTCATTTGGGCTAGTAGGATTACAAGCATGAATCCAAAAAGTAAGGGTTCTGTGGGCAGATAAAACGCAATATTACCCCTTCCGATCTCCTCCAGATTGATGGAAAGAGGTGTGAGAGCGACTATGAGGAAGAATAAATATGCAGGCTTAAAAAAAGCATAGAGGAAAATTATCAGAATGACGGGCACTGCCACGATCATCCATTGTTCTCTTAAGAAAGCCAAAGTGGTCAGAAGAAGGAAAGCAAAACTTCCGATAAAGGGCCCTTTAGCTAAGAATATATTCTGATGTTGACTCATATAGATCGATCAACATGGTTATTTCTCAGGGTCTTTGCTGAAAATGCCCTCATAGTTCTCTCTGAGTATCAGCAGGATCACAGCAAATAATAAAACCGAGAACAAAGCTCCCATCACCACAAGCCAGCGGACAGGATATGATTTCTTATCCGCAGGTACGGCCATATCCACTAAAAATTTTTGAGGAATGTCGATGTCACTATCAGCAATAAATTGATTTTTGTAACTGTTGAATCTCAAAATCTGATCGGTGAGGATATCTCGTAGTTTTCGCTGAGCGTCGTATTCATCACCATACTTCTTATTCGTTTCGATTTGTTCTCTCAGTTCATTAACGATTTTACCGTCCCCATATCTCAATGATTGTCCATAGGCTTCGTACAACCCACCACGTTCAATTTCACTCAACACACCTATAGCCTGTAATTTATCTAATTCGTTTGTCACGCCGGTTAATGCCTGGTCTAGCCTCTGATATTCATCGTCCAGCATCGGCATACTGGTTCTGGCCCGGTCGCGGATCATCCGGTTCTTAACGCTATCGGTAAACTCTGAAATACTATTGGCGATATTTGCTGCCATTTGAGGATTGATATCAACCACAGAAATATCAATCGAATTATATTTAGTCCTTTTAGCGGTTACATTACTCCTGTACTTATGCCTGATTTTTGACCGGGCATATTTATCATCTTCCTGGATCTTATAATGACTGTAGAGATTGTTTTTATCGATGACGCGTTCCAATAACTCTTCGGAGTTAATGATCTGAAGTAATTGTTCAGCTTCCTCTTCTTCTCCAAAGTCAGAAATATTGCCTCTCCTCACACTGCTTTCATTGAGCGTAAGGGAGTTAGTCCGGGCTGGGAAGATCACCACAGTTGAGCGGTAGTATTCGGTAAGCAGCAGTGAAACAATAGCAGAAACGATGATGGTGATGACAGCGAGAATGGTAAGAAACTTAATGTGTCTCCAGATCAGGGAGAATAGACCTGCAAAACTTAAATCCGGATACTGTTGAGCCATAAGATATACTAAGATTTGCAAATGTAGAAAAAAGAAGCCGTGATCATCTGTCCGGTGTTGCTTGAACCAATATAAACCATTGACGTAAACGGACTAAACCCAGTACCCACGCAAGGACAAATGCAAAAACACTGACTAAAGATAGACTAACCAATAATGGATGCTCTAAAGAATGCGTCCACTGGCAGAAGATCAAGACAATGACGGCAAAAAGTAGCAGAATACTCCATCCCTGAAGATCAGCCTTCAGTTTCAGATGGCGATGGGCTAGTATCATTAAAGCCAAAGAAGTAAGAACCTGAGTGATCAGGGTAGCAGTGGCAGCACCCCAGGCCTGCCATTTAGTGATGAAAATCAGGTTTAAAACAAGATTGAGTATCACCCCTGCTGTGAAAATCTTATTCATTGCAAAAATACTTTCATTGGCCGTTAATAACGTACCATATATATAACCCAAAGCTATACCCATAAAGCTTAGAAACAGCACCTGAAAAACAGAAACCCAATATTCCGTAGCATCATGATAAAGGGCAAATATGATGGGTTGACTGTAGGTGTAAGACATTGCAATTATGGTAATACTGAATGTGAGCAGGCTATTTCTTGCTGTCCGGGTAATTTCTTCAACCGAATCCCGATTGCGGATGAGTTTGGCAAACATGGGTAAGAGCAGACCGGCAAATAGCAATCCAACCATTCCAAAAGCATCCAGTATCCGGTATGAAGCTGCATAAATTCCTGCCTGTTCCTTACCATCAGGGAGCATTCTTTCCAACATGACGCCATCCATACGGGTGTAAAGTGTCATCAGAAAGAGCACTAATGCATAAGGAATGCTTTGCTTGAAAAAGGCGATGGAAAAAATTCTGTCAAATTGCATTTTGAAAGTTGGGATTCCTGCATAGAGCTTCAGAAAAGCCAGGGCAGTAAAAATGGACAAGACAAATGACAAGGTTTGACACCATACGAAATTCAGGATAGTAAATTTGAATCCTTCAACAAACCATAAAAGATAACCAACTAAAATGATCATCAGTAACTTATCAGCAACCGATATGATACTATCTCCGGTATAGTGACCGGTGGCGCTTAAGGTAGTACGAAGGTACAACAGGAAAGAAGCCAAAATCTGATTAAGAATGATGATCAGAAGGAGTGGCCATAAATCGATCTTAAACCCGGCGATCACTGCCGAAATAAGGCAAAAGGTCAGGAAAATGCCTGCCAGCAAAACCTTTGCACCTAAAATTTTCGGTAGATATTTGGGGATTAACCATGGGTATTTACTGAAAACACTATGGTTGAAATTTTGAATGCCAAAATCATTAAAAATCTGAAAGAGATAAGCAAAATTGAACAGGGCAAAATACAAGCCGTATTCCGATGCGCCCACTTCATTTTGAACACTGCGATCAATCCCAAAAATGTAAAAGGGTTTTATTAGAACATTCAGAACAATGACCAGAATAAGGTTGGAAAGGAATATTTTTTTCATTCATTGATCCGGTTCTGTCACGGCTACGATATTACGATACCTTTGTGTCACATTACTTCATAAAGGAACATGATTTTTGCTAATTGATTTGAAATTTGCCTGGGATAATGAAGATCCTGCTCATATATTTAAGGCCTTTTTAATCACTATGAGTTGTACTTCAAAACCTTCTCCCGATTTGAACGAGTCTTTGTCCTCTCCAAATCAGAAACTGATCTTTCTCGCGTGCTAAATTTTTACTCATTCAGAGAGGCAAATAGAGGTGCTTTGATGTTTGATCAGTCATGGGCAGCCAAGGATTGTTTAAGCCAGTTTAAAGATATGCCTCGTTGGTAAGCCGCAGAAAGGGTATATTGCCTCTTCAGGATCATGGAGATGCAGTAGCCTTTCGGGACATAAATAATTCGTTTACTGTAAAACTGGAAGGTTAAGTTTTGGCTCTGCAATTTGTTAAAATTTTCTTAAGGTTTTGGAACTATAAAGCACGACCTGTTCGTTATAAGCAAAACTCGAACATGCCGTATTCTTCAATTATTAGAAGTGTTTTCCAAATCTAATGGATAATTCTTTAGCTGACATGTTGTGTAAGATGGATTCCAAATCATCTAGACAAACCGAATATAGAAGATAGACAAGCCTCATTATTATATCAAAATCGTCAAAAAAATCATGGAAAACAAGAATCACCCGGATGATAAAAGGTCTTTACAAACTTTGAAAATTGCTTTGGGTTTGGTGGCGACTCTGTTGGTCATAGTTCTTATTGCTGCCATTTCTCTTTGGGCGAAAAGCAATAAGTACGAGAATGAGCATGCCAGGCTTGTAACAGACATCGCTGTACTCGACGGTACCAAAGACTCGCTTGAAGGAAACTTAACATCACTTGAAGGTGCTTACAGCGAGAAGGTTACCGAAAACGAACAACTGACATCCACTTTGATGGAACGCGTTAAAGAAGTTGAAGACCTCCAGCAGCGTATCCAGAGAGTGAGAGCGCAACTGGCTAAAAGTCAGGAAGTAAACGAAGAGATAAATGGGCGTCTTGTCCAACTGGAAGCACTGAAAGCATCCCTCGAAAATGATATCGTGACACTCCAGGGTGAAAATCTGGGACTTCGGTCTGCCAATACCGAGATTGCCACTGAACTGACTTTATCAAAAGAGCAGATATCCGCTCTGACTGAAGATATACAAAAATTAGATCAAAGAAATGATGCCTTGGTAAACAGGCTTTATCAATTGGCACCAGCGGGATTTATTGCCAATAATTTTAAAGTGACGGCCATGAGAAAGAATGATAGAGTCACCGCCAAAGCAGGAAGAGCCAATGAGATCAGAGTCAGTTTTGATCTGAAAGACGTGCCGGACGCATATCAGAAAGACGAAGAACTGTACCTGGTAATTACCAAATTTGATGGAAATCCGGTCAACGAAATAGAAACAAAGAATATTAAGGTGAAGTCTGCTTCACCTATCGATATTGCAGCCGCGGCTGTAGAACAAATAAGACTCAAAGAATTGCAGAGTGTTGAGATGTCCTTCAGTCCCGGAAGAAGGTTTGAGGCCGGGTTGTACAACGCTTTGGTTTATGCTGACCATGGGTTTCTGGGAGCAACAAGTTTTGAACTCCAGTAGATTTATCCATTGCAGCAGGGTCGACAAATTTTTGATAGCCCTTGGTCCGTTTCTGCATTTCTGACGTAAATTTTCCATCAAGTCTTCCAAATAAATGGATCTGATATTATCAGCACAAGTTCGGAATTTCAATGTTCGCCTGGTTTGAAAAAGGAATCGTAAATGCAAAAGTTCGCTTACTTCAAATTAAGATCCGCAAATTTTAGAGATCGATCCAGTTGTTTTTACTCAGTGTTTTTATGTTCAGGAGTTTTATTGCAACAGCTTTAAACATGATTATTTTGACTGGAAGTGAGATTATATCGAACATATCTCTTTAATAAAACGTTAATATAGTATTGAGAATTTTCAACAAAAAACAATATTATTAACTAAATCAATAGAGGATATGAAAAATAGTAGCAAAGTTTTGTTAAGTGTAGGATTAGGTGCTGTCATAGGAGGTATGGCTGGATACTACCTGAATAGTGAAGAGGGAAGGCAAGCTCAGAAGCGTATTAAAAAGCAGGCAGGAAAAATACGAAAAGATGTCACGCATTCGCTGGAAGCTGGTAAGGAGCAGATCCTGAATCAGGTTGGTCAGGTAGCCGACTATACAAAGCAGAAAGTCAATGCCCTGACAACAACCTTGCATGACAAATTTGATTCGGCGGTTGATCGTACCGAAGACATTGCAACAGAAGTAAAATCACGTTTTGAAAGTGGAGTAGACAGGGCAAAGAATAAAGTACAGGACGAAGCTGATAAAATCAGAAGTTCCGGAAACAAAGCGTCAGTTTAAATCAACAAATTCGAATCCTATGATGTCCCAAGAAGCTGGTGAAGTCTTCGGACTTGTAAAGATCTATACCGAGCAACACATAAAATTGATCAAATTAGATCTCGCCGGACGGTTTTCAAAAGCAACGTCGGGTTTGACGCTCATCTTGGTTGCTTTCATATTAATAATGTTTATCTTATTGTTGCTTAGTGTTTCAGTAGGATTATATCTAGGTGACATATGGGAGTCCTATCCCCTGGCATTTTTAGCTATTACGGGGTTTTACGTTTTGGTTGCATTGGTACTGATTGTCTTTAGGAAGCCCCTTATTCTAAATCCCATATTGGCAACGGTGATCAATGAAATGATGGATGAGGATGAAAAATAGAATTCGAAGTATAGAAGACCTGAAAATGGAAAAAAAGTTGCTGAAGTTAGAAATTGAGGCAACTGAAAGATTAATTATTGAATCATTCCATGTTTCGAAGGAAACTCTTATGCACAGTGCAGCTGGCTCCTTCTTCTCAATGATGAGGAAGGAGCCAATTGGCATAAGCGATGTTGTGCAGGTCTTTTCGAATAGTCAAAATCGCTGGTGGCAAAAGATTATTCCTATTATGCCTATTGTGCTTAAGGTAGCCGGTAAACTTTACAAAAGGAAAAAAAGAAAAAAAGATCGGACACTCCAATCGGGAGAATTGACCTTGCGCCGGGTAGCCAGCTAGATCTATTGAGGTATGGAAGGTCTGACTTCTACCTTGCTTGGCAAGGTTCTGGCCGGCATTTTCAGTAAATCAAAGACCATTTGACCGATATCTTCCGGTTGGATTTTCCATGCATCGGCTGCACTGGGCGTACGATCATTAAAATGTGTAGCTACAGAACCGGGCATAATGGTGGTGACTTTAATGCCTTTTTTACGAACGTCAAGCATGAGTGCCTGGGTAAAACCGACTAATCCAAATTTACTTGCATTATAAGCTGTTCCCGCAGCAAAAAAATTAGTGCCCGCCAGACTGGCGATGGTGATAATGTAACCTTTACTTTCTTCCAATTTTGGCAGACCGGCTTTCACGGTGTTGAAAACACCTGTAAGATTTATGTCAATTGTATCATTCCATTGTTCCGGGCTCAGTTGATCGATCGGAGCAAAATGTCCTACTCCTGCATTGGCAATCAGAACATCCAACGATCCAAATTTGTCACAGGTAAATTGAACGGAATCATGTTGCGCAGCAAGATTGCGTACATCAGCAACGAAATAAGCTATCGACGTTGATATTTTTTGGAGTTTCTCCCGGGCTTCCTCCAATTTCTCTTTTGTTCTGCCTGTGATCACTACCTGCATTCCTTCCCTGAGGAGTGCTTCTGCGATCCCATAACCAATTCCTATACTTCCTCCGGTAATTAAGGCGGTTTTACCCTGCAGATCTTTCATGTACATCAAATTTATCTCCACTAAAGTAAGAAACACTTTTAGTATTGTGCCTGAACATCCGGATTCAACTTGATGAGATCCCAGTATGAACAGCTCAGCAGGTTTGACTCATAGGATCGATTTAGAAAAGAAGTTACGAGGTAGTAACTGACTGAGGATCAACAAATGGCTGCGATCTTTTTCACCAAGAAAATGATCTGCCAATATCAGCGTAGATGAGGTATTTCAATAGCCGTCTAAGTTGATACGGTGATAGGTTGTATTCTATAAATAGTTGATATTCAATTTATTACAAATAATAATATTCTATATGTATGGCTAATTTGAGATAATTGGAAATGTACAATTTCATTCGGACTTATTAATTTTCCGCTTTCTTAGAAAATATTTCTCATTTTAGTAACTTTCCCAAATAAAGATGTTTTTTGAATATCA
>JBGTCB010000768.1:0-5611 GCA_041748995.1 Saprospiraceae bacterium
GAATTGGTCACCCAGTTACCCCAAAGGGTCGGAGCATTATACCAACCGGACAGTTCTCCTTTAAATCCTTTTGGAAGCAGGAAGGTATTTTGACCATAAAAATTTAGGGCATTGGCATTGAGGTCAATAATTTTACCGTCAATATCCGCTTCATTATGCAGACGGTATGCAGTTAATGTTGAATAGACAGTCCACCATTTGGCTACGGTAAAGGGATAACTAACCGTTAAAGCTAAATTGGTTTGCAGCGCCAGGTTTATGTTAGTTAGTGTTGCGGCACGTTCATCTACGACGTCGGTTATCTGAGTAAATACATCATTAATTACCGTATAACTGAGCGAGGTGTTTAAAGTATATTTATAGGTATGCGTTAAAGAATATGAATTGGAGTATTGAGGGTTCAGAAATGGATTTCCCCGTTGAAAGGTCAACTCATCCAACTGAAATTCAAATGGATTTAAATCCTGATAACCGGGCCGGTCGATTCTTCTCGAATAACCGATCCTCCAGCTGTTATGGTCATTGGCCTGCCAGGTAAGACCTCCGGATGGAAAGAAGTTGACGTAATCACGCTCGACCACCTCATCCACTTCCTGAGTACTGGTGAGTTCACCCATGCTTTGGGTATGTTCCATGCGCACCCCGGCCATGAAATTGATTTTTGAACTCAATTGTTTTTGCCAGCTTGTGTAAGCGGCATTGACATTTTCTTTATAAATAAAATTGTTGCTTCTATTTAGATTTTTAATAGGCTCACCTTCTATAATGTCGTAATTGTCAAAGGTGTTATCCGTGGTTACGTCCGAAATTTTGGCACCGAAACCGAGTTTGCCACCCCAGAGGTTGGTTTCGTAATCAACCTTTGCAGTAAAAATATCAATGTTTGTGGGTGTTACGTTGCTGAACGTACGTTCGAAAAGCAGCGTGACTCCGTCTGCTGCCAGGTACTGGTTGGGTTGAAATGAAGTGCTGCTGTTTCGATACAGACCATAATCAAGATCAATATTCAGAGACTTATCTTTTTGACCTTTAAAGGAATAGTTTACATTAAAATTGAGGTTATCCCTTTTTTGATCAATGATATTGCTGGCGATCAGAAAACTGTCAATAACCCGGTCACTTATACCGGCAATATCGGTGTTGCTATTGGAACGGGATCGATTATCACTTAGATTGCCATTTACTAAAAATCCGAGCGTACTTTTATCATTCAGGAATAAATCGGTACCAAAACGAAAGCCGTGATTTTCATTTGTATTATTGTTGTGATTTATTTGATCGTACGAGTTGCCGCTCTGCTCCCGGTAAAGGAAAAATTCATTGATATTATCGCCTGAAAACAGATTATATGACCCGAAAGTATTAAAATCCCTATTCCGGTAATTTCCACTGACAGACCCATTATATTTGGATGTCTTTCCATAGCGGTAACCGCCATTAATGCTTCCGTTAAAACCTAAATTCTGGTCTTTTTTAAGTCGGATGTTTATGATTCCGGCATTACCTTCGGCATCGTATTTGGCGGAAGGATTGGTGATGATTTCAATGGCATCAATTTCATTGGATTGCAATGTTTTCAGGTAGTTGGCCAGGTCGGTACCAGTCAGGGGAGATCTTTTTCCATCGATATAAAGCTGTACTCCATTCTTTCCCTGAAGTAATAGATTTTCATTATTGTCGACAACGACACCGGGGGATTTTCGGAGAAGTTCCAGGGCCGTATTTCCGACAGCATTTATGGAACCATCCACATTAAACACCGTCTTATCCGGCTGTACTTCAACAATCGGCCGGCTTGATTTAACAACCACCTCAGCCAGTTGCTCGGCTTGCGCTTTGAGCGTCAGTACCGGTACCATGTAGATTGATTTACCATCGTACTCAAATTTTGCTGAGCGGATATTGGTGTACCCAATATAACTTACTTCAATAAAATAATTTCCGGCAGCAATATTCACGAAGGTAAACCCACCATCTTCATTTGAAATATCCGCTTTGACCATGGTGGTGTCCGCTGATTTTTGAAGTAATACGGTGGCATAGGGAATTTCACTCCCATTTTCGTCGGCAATTTTTCCTTTAATTTGGGGGTCGTCTTTGGAAAATCCGACCGACACCATTAAAAGAAAAATCAAAGTAAACAGGTTCTTCATAGTTTTTTAATTTTCTTTAGGTAGGGTAAAATTATCATGGTATTTAAGGCATATTCATTTTAATTCGACCAAATGATTCATTAATCATCTTTATTGCCTGATTTACCTGATTGGACGATAATACCTTCAATCGGTTACATTGCAGGTGCCATTTGAAGGAGCCTTTCGACTAAAGTCAGCTTTTAATCGACCAGGAATTATATAGGTAAGAGCTAGCCGAGTCTAGCCTGCCTGAGGATCAATAAAGTCAGAGTCGTCGAGAACGGCTGATTATCAAATAGTGGAACCTTCACATGGAGGAAAATCAGGACAGGTGGAATATTTCAGAGTCTCCTAAGCCAATAAATCCTGGACCTTTCTAGGTAGCTTGCTTCTAATGATTTGATAGGAACGCAGTATGTAGGTTTCCATTTCAGGCCGGGTCAATAATCCAATATCCTGGCATTGGATCCATTTGTTTCGTGCCATATAGGGTGCCGGAATAAATCCTTCCCGGTGGGAGAGGGTATCGAAGTCTTCTTCATTGCATTTAAAACTGCAGGTGACAGGAACCTGATCCTGACCAAACCAGATGAATGATTTTCCTCCGACATTATAAGTCAGGTGATCTTCAATTTTCATGATGGCGGTGGCACCAGGCAAAGTTTCACAGAAGTTGATAATCATATCCAGGTTCACAGGTATCGATGCTTTATTTCATTGGTAAATTACAAAAATCTGCAGGAGGCTGTTGAAGTACTCAGGTTGTTGGTAAATCAGAAATCGTTGCTATCTGACAAGGTTAACAATTTTATAATCAACCTTTTTCAACCAATGAACCATCGGCATATTTTGCAAATCGCGTTTTTTCCCGGGGATGTACATGCGCGGTTGAAGGCCAGGGCCAACCACCAAACTGGTTACGCCGGAATTCCTGGTAAGCCTGTTGAATTTCAGCTTCGGAATTCATGACAAATGGTCCATACTGAACCACCGGTTCGTTGATGGGTCTACCCTGCAACAGTAGGAAATAGCTGTCAACGTTTCCATTTACGACCGTCACTTCGCGGTCTGCTACCAATTGGACAAAATATTGAGGTTGCAGGGAATGACCTGCGACTTTCGCGGAGACTCCCTTATAAAAGTAAATCCTGCGATTGACTTCTGATGAAGCCTCGGGTAAAGTCCATGTGGCTCCGGCTTGCATTTTGATCGTCCAGATCGCCACCTCGTTTGTTGAATCTGCTGACCACGAATCAGGAGCGGGGTTGGGAGCCATGACCCCATCCAATTGTCCGGCTACTACGTTGATTTCTGTTGACAATAGCTGATCATCGGTATATTGGTAGAGGGGTATGGTATCAGCCCAGAGCATGGCAAAATGCGGTTCAGCCATCTTTTTTGATCTGGGCAGGTTGAGCCAGATCTGAAAGATCTCGAAGGGGTTGTCCTGATCACGGTGGACAAGAGGGAACATTTCACAGTGCTGCACTCCTTTACCAGCTGTCATCCACTGCACATCACCCTGACCGAAGCGACCAGCTGCTCCCAGGGAATCGGAATGATCGACAAATCCTTTTCTGGCGATGGTGACCGTCTCAAATCCACGGTGGGGATGGGCAGGAAAGCCTGGTACGATGGTGCCATGATACATACGGAATCCATCTTTAATCACAAAATCGTTGCCCAGGCTTCTCCCTTCCAGAGAAACATCCGGACCCATCTCGTCATTACCCCTGGGGTAGAAGTCTTCGTGATGGACACAAAACAAAAAGGGATCACTGGTCTCCCAGGGGAAACCCAAAGGGGCTATTTTCAGAACCGGATCATCAGACATGGCTAATTCTAATATTGTTAATGAGATAATGAGTTAAAAAAGACATAATTATGTAGAAAACGGGATTTTGCCAGGAAAGTTTTCGCCGATAGCCATCAACTTAAAGACCTCAGGTCTGCCCAGTTCAATCCTGCATCTTAGATGGATAGATATCCGACCAGGGGAGAATTTAGCAGGGTATACTATGGATACATTGGTTGACATGCCACCGTAAGGATCAACTGCTTGAGATAATCTTGTCAATTCGATCAAAGGGATATTAGAATTGCGTATACTTGATTTAATTAAAAACATCCCTCTGGGGATGTAAATCAATTAGAAATTGCTCGTCAAGATTTATAGGATTGTGAGAGAAACCCTAATGTCATTTCTATTTAAAGCACTATGGCAGATACGGCCGGAAAAAAGAATCTTATAATTGACCATTAAGTATTTATGACTGAAAATTTTAAACTGACAATCATCAAGATCATTCATACAGTGATTTGGTTGTTTTTCAATGTGGTGATATTTTATTTTCTATATGCAGTCATCGTCAATAAAATTGATAAATGGGTTTGGATCTGTCTGGGATTAGTAGTATTGGAAGGTCTTGTATTACTGGTATTTAAGGCTATATGTCCGGTAACACTAATGGCGCGGAAGTACTCCGATTCGCAAGAACACAATTTTGATATTTATTTGCCTAATTGGTTGGCAAAGTATAATAAATTGATTTATACTACGATTGTGCTGGTAGGGGTCGTAATTTTAATCTATCAATTACTTAAATAGCATTCTGGTAATATAGATCTAAAAACAAAGAAAAATGGATGATATCACTAAAGCAAATCGGGACAGATGGAATGACCTGGCTGATGCAGGAGTGCAACACTCGGTTCCATTTTATCAGTACTCGCTGGAGAAAGCCAGAGAATATGTGGGCCGCTACGATATACTCGCAGATGTTCAAAATCTAAATGTACTTTGTCTGGGAGGGGGAGGTGGACAAGATTCGGTGGCTTTCGGTTTACTGGGAGCAAAAGTAACCGTCCTGGATTTGTCAGATATCCAACTTACCCGGGACAAAGAAGCGGCCATCCATCATGGTTTACAGGTGGAAGCGATCCAGGGTGATATGCGGGATTTGTCGGCATTTGGTACCAATTCCTTTGATGTGGTATGGCAGCCTTTTTCTTTGAATTATTGTCCGTCTGTAATTCCCGTATTCAATGAAGTTTCACGAGTACTGAAAGATAGAGGTATTTACTTTGTGGCATTTGCAAACCCATTTATGCAGGCTATGGATGACGATAGTTGGAATGGTGAAGGATATCTATTGAAAGGGGCATATCTTGATGGTGAAGATATCAGTAAATACAGTCCTCATTGGTCTGTGCCACAAACCGGTGGATCTACGATTGAGGTTAAATCACCGCATCAGTTTCGACATACCCTCAGCACCGTGACAACAATTTAGCAAAATCGGGATTTACCTTCCTTTACCTGAAAGAATGGATGAGAAGTGACAGTAACCCGCAATTGGGTAGCTGGGCGCATTTTACTCAGGCGGCACCTCCCTGGTTTGACTCATTTTGGCAATTGCACAGGTGACGATATAAGACATACATATTTGATTTTGTGATCAATTGCACGGGAGAAT
>JBGTCB010000769.1:0-6880 GCA_041748995.1 Saprospiraceae bacterium
ATATAGAGTTTCCTGTCTTTTTAACAATGGAGAGTCACGGATAATTGATTTTGAAGGCTTTTTCCAGAGGCAAAAACTAAGAAAAGGTCATCAATAATTATAATTGGATTGGCAGGCATACCTTTGCCAGATTGGAAGCCAGAGAAGAAGGTACTTACATTGTCAATAGCTATTTCGATTATTTCGATTGTTCAATTATTCAGACGAAATACGATGTCAATATGGAGTCATGCGATTGCAGTCTGCAGGTGCCCACTCTAATCAATCAAGTGAATAATTTACAGATGCGTCCCGCAGAAAACGTACTTTCATTTGAATTCTACCTGGTAGATGCCTGGGGTCGTCTGGTATATCATGCTACTAATGATGACATTTCCCCGAGCGTAACTCCTGATGTCTCTGCCCCCTATTTCTGGAAAGCGAGGCTTTCTTGTGTGACGACCGGTGATCAAATTATCGATCGAACCATGACAGGGAAATTAATTATTCAGAATTGATTGCTTGCAGTGGATATCTGATGCCAATTAATACCTCAAATATTTTACGGGATCTTCCAATAGATTCCTCCTTACTATATATCTACGCTTTGATCGTATCTCTACAAAAGCTAAAAAAGCGTAATGTTGATACCGGATTGTAGCGTATATAAGAGAGTTAGGGCTAATGACAAAACAGCACTGCAACACAATGTCAAAATCCATCAAATTGATTTTTTCATTGATTGATTAAAAAGTGGTATTTTTGGACTATGAAAACATTACATGAGATAAAAAGCACCTTGAGTAGTCATAAAAACAGGTTATTTAATGACTATCCGATAAAATCAATGGCGATTTTTGGTTCTTATTCGCGAAAAGAGCAAAAAGACACAAGTGATTTAGATATTCTTGTAGAGTTTTCGGGCAGGATTGGAATAAGATTCGTTGATTTAGCAGATGATTTAGAAAAAATTGTTGGATTTAAGGTTGATTTAGTTTCTAAAAAGGGAATAAAAGAAAAATATTTAAAGTCTATCGATTCAGATTTAATTTATGTCTAGACGGGATACATTATTACTATTGGACGATATGTTCCAATCAGCACAAAAGATTAAACGATATACAAAAGACCTTGATGGTTCAGCCCCCTATAATTCAGACAATTTGTTACAAGAGTTATTAAATAATTTACATTGTCCATATCTTTGCTTTGCGAGAGTCGACTGAAGGTGATATTTATACCGAAGTTGATGGTGTATTGAGTAGGCCTACCATACACTTTTTATTTTTTCGGTCCATCGAGGACCTCAAAATAATGCGAGAGTCTCCTTCAGGCTCTAATTGCCCGATATTGATATTTGTAGATATCGGACAATGTCAATATATCCTGATAAGCTACTTTAAGCTGTATCGTGGCTTTATTTTTTTCCAAAGTTATAATTTCTATTTTATTTAAATCATGCAGTGCCCAGAATTTTGCTGGAGGAATCCCTTTGGTTCCACTATGGCTTCGCTCATTATTGTAGCATTCATAAAATCGAATCAATCTTATTTCTAAGTCTTGAAGATTGATAAATCGATCTCTCTTCAAAGCACAGCTGAGAATATCATGGAAGCTTTCTACATGACCATTTTCTTCTGGAGTATACGGATGGGTAAATACCTGATGAATCTGATTCTCTTTGAAAAATTTACTCAGCAAATGGCAGTTGAATTGTTTGCCATTATCATTTCGAACTTCGATTTCCACGTCCTCTATATTAAGACCCATGGGCTGGAAGTACTCTGCGATGATATATTCCCATACGGCCTCTACTTGCTTACTGGTCATCGAATATCCCACATCCCAGTGTAGTACATATCGCGTATAGGTATCGATCACTGTCAGTACATAGGCTGTGCGGCGTGCTTCATGCACCCATACATACTTGATATCCATCTCAATCACCCGAAGAGGTCCTTTAGGTACTATTCGTCGATATTTAACAAAATGACGACCGGTCTTCTTTCTGGGTGACTCTAACAAGACGTAAGATTGCAATAGTCGATATACTTTCTTATGATTTATATAATAACCCATAATGGCTAAGGTCACAGCTATCATTCTATACCAATTCGTATGATCCGGATTTAATTTAATGTCTATCATCTTGTGTACCACTTCCACATTATCCACCTCGTATTGTATAAGGGTATTTGGATCTCTCCAAATGGTCGTGGTGGATGGTGCAGGGCCTGGTTTTGTTCCCTTTAACGTATAATAAATCTGATTTTTAGTTAATCCAACTATTTCCAGGCACTGATCACGTTTTAATCCCAGGCTCATATAACGCCTTACTAAATCTTCCTTCTCAGCTCTGGATACTTTTTTTTTAGGATTTCATCCTTTAGTTTGCCCTCCAGCTCCTTCTCGGCTAACAGGATCTTCAATTGCTCATTTTCTTTTTCCAGGTGCTTAATCCTTGTCTCCCGGTCCTTCATTGTCTGGTGAGCAAGTCCATCTTCTCCATAGATCAGATGTTTCTTCTTCCAGTAATAATAAGTCGCCGGATACAATCCATACTTTGCCAAGGTTGCCTTCACTCCCTTTTCCTGACCTTCTCTAAGGATGGCGAGCTTCTCACCCGTGGTGTACTTCTTGATGCCTTTTTCGGTCTTTTTCATCTCCATAATTACAAATTTATTTTTGTAACTATGTCTCAATCTTTAGGGGGCTGAAACACTTGATTTTGATTCTTTTTTATCCGATGACAAAACAATGGACGCAGTTGTTCGTAATTTTGAGATAATTGGAGAAGCTGCAAATCGAATTGATCCAGATTTTAGAGATGAAAACCCAGTAATTGAATGGAAAAGAATTCGCGGATTTCGTAATCGAATAGTTCATGATTATTTCGGGGTTGATTATGAAATTGTATGGGAAATCATTGAGACATATTTAGATGAATTGATTGTTTGGCTGGAAACAATAATTGACAATAATAAAGCCACATAGCCATAACAAATATTATACGTAAGCCCGGGTGATATAGGTAATTTGAACTTTTGCACATTACTAAAAATTGTAACGGTTTGATAAGTTGAGCTTCAAAATCCCGGCCTACGCATATTGCCGACCGTTGGCTGCAATAGCAAAAGAAATATCACGTTCCAATTAAATAATCTGTATTTTTGAATTATGAAAACGTTGATAGTTAATATACCGGACAGTTTAGACATGGATAACAAGGAAGTTCTTCTACTTATTGCATCTACATTATATGAGCAAGGAAAACTCTCATTGGGTCAAGCGGCTGAAGTTGCAGGGCTTACAAAGAGAACGTTTGCCGAAATTCTAAACAAGTATGGCGTTTCGATATTTAACTTTCCTGCAACTGATTTAGGTAAGGATGTCGCAAACGCATAAAACAATTATTTCAGATACAAGTTGCTTTATTATTCTTTCCAATATTGGAGAATTAGATCTGCTCCAAAAAGTTTATGGCGAAATTATTACAACTTCTACAATTGCAGAAGAATTTGGCGATGAACTGCCAAGTTGGGTAAGGATTCAAAATGTATCGGATAAGTTGAGATTAAAAATTCTCGAACTGCAAATTGACAAAGGCGAATCAAGTGCGATTGCTTTAGCGTTAGAAACTCCAAATAGTACTCTAATTCTGGATGATTACAAAGCCCGTAAATTAGCTGAAAATTTAGGATTAAACTTTACGGGAACAAGCGGAATAATCATTAAAACCAAATTAGAAAATATCACTCCTTCGATTAATCCATTTCTAGAAAAGATAAAGAAGAGTAATTTTAGAATATCTCCAGAAATAGAATTGCAAGCATTCAAAGAAGCAAAGGAAATCTAAGCTACTGCATCCAACACAACATTTACGTAACTGCGGAGTTTTTAGCGTCGGAAAAAGCACTCACCAACAAATTAAGTGGCCGGGAAATGTTTATGAAAGGGATTGACTACTCATATTACTACGAAGAAAATGACTATTGAAAAAATGGCAAAATTTTGGTAGTGGTTCCTCCCTATAAATCAGACAAAATTACATAGGTGATCCAATATCGGGGTGGAAGGCCATCGATACTCAGACTATTGCTCAAAATTAATTCCCAGAGATTGAGATAATGAAGAGAATTTTAGTGATTGCATTCATTTTGGTGAGCTTTTTAATGGCAATCGAGTATTGGTATTATTATGACCAAGGTGGAAACCTCGTGATATATGTTCAGAATCAATCTGAGATTTCAAAGCAAGGTGTTGATATAAAAGTAGACTACGAAAAATCTAGCTTATTCAATCTGGTCTTTTCAGGTGAAGAAACTACTCCATTAGAAAGTAAGGTTCTTAAAGGTCTTGGTAAAAAAGAAATTTACGTAAGATCCGCTACCCTCGGAGTGCAACTAAGGAAGAAAATCATGGTCTTACCTGTAACTTGGATCGTAATTAATGTTTATGAAGACCAGATTCATATTGAGAAAAGTTGCATACCAATAATACTACAATAGTGACCTCATGAACGCTATGCTTGGATATGATACGATTTGATACGCAAAGACACGATTACGATTTGAAACTGCATGCACAAAATGATACGATTTGATACGTTTAGATTTGATTATGATACGAAAAATATCATTGTTTTCAGCTGTAAGGTTGTGGCTCTGATATGTTTAAAATTTCAAATACATAACTGTCTTTGAAAGTGTTTGAGAGGTTGTGCCTACTTTCTCTCAACACTGTCGAGAGTTTTGAGTTTCCTATCATTGTCCGCTCGAAAAGGCTTGCAGAAATTTGTCGGTCGAGTTCTCGAAAGCTGTAACTTTCTTGCTTGGCTAGTTTTAAATAGAATTCTCGTTCTTCAACGTTTTGCACCTTGAAAATATAGCCAAATTATGTGACCAACTTATTTCTCTCAACAGTGTTGAGAGTTTTGGAAAGTCCTGGTATGTTTCGTAAAACTGTTTCATTATCCACATATTCTTGTTTTCGGCACTTTTCATCCCTGCTTTCCACCACAGATCCCCTTCATCCATGCCAACTTTACCATAATGAAGAGACCTGGAATTTGAAGTTTCGAAAATGAATAAAGCGAATCCAAAATCACATTGTGAATAGATTTTCTCCTTACGCAGGATCCTTCTCATCGAGCTTACCCACCCTTTCGATTTGAAGTCGGTTCCACTCATCCTCGCTGAATGGGGTCGCAAACCATTGATCGAGGATCTCTTTTACCACTGGTTCAGAGGTCGATCGCAAACTAAGCGCCAGGACATTCGCATGATTCCATATTCTGGCTCCTCTGGCGGTTTCCGCATCTGAACAAAGTGCTGCCCGAATACCTGGCATCTTATTCGCTGCAATACTACAACCGGTGCCTGTCCAACACATGACGATGGCCTCATCCGCCAACCCCTCAGTGATCTGTCGGATAGCGTCTAACGTCACCAACGGCCAGTCCTGAGATGACTCGCCTGCAGATGGTCCGAAATAGACAGTCTCATGTCCCCGGTTTTGTAATTCCGTCAATAAATAATCCACCAGATGGATATGTTCATCGCTGCTGACTGCTATTTTCATTTTTTAAAATCATTGTTATACAGTAAAAAATTCTGGGTTAAATACCAGTCTTTTGGTGCTTCTCCAATCAGGCTTCCGGAATTATTTATATTCCAACCACGCCGTTCCTACACAATCCCTATTGGTTTCAAAGCGTATCCAGCGGGCCTGAAATGCATCCGGAAAAGCGTGCTCCAGAGTTTCACCGGGTTTTACTTCCATTTGTTCGTAAATCATCCAGGGACCGTGGCCAATGGGTTCTACTTCGATCGTGAAGATGACGGTCTCGTCCAGATTATGGGACAAAGCCAAAGTCTTCCGGTCATAGAAACCGATCAGATAAGGATCCGATGGCTGGTCAGCTTTTATTGAAGTTTCCTTCCATGGCCCTCCGGTGCCCACCGGTTTACCTAATTTCCAAAGATCATCAATCGCACCTAACCAGACAGCAGCAAGACCATCCTCCGACCTGACAATGTGCTGATTATCGGGAGCATCCGAAAGAATTCCGGTCATCACTAACATACCCCGATAGGATGCGTAGTCATGGATGCGGTAATTGTGCGAAGCTACCGGTCTGACTTTAGCCAGTCCGTCGGCATTTTCCGCGGGCAATTCATAAAAGGTACCATGACAATTGAACAAATCCCTTTCGGTAGCAACCTCGCGACAAATACGCAATTGTCCACTATCGGTGAGGGGGGTAAATTGTTGATTACCCAAGGGAAAGCGCCACCGCCGGCCTTTCTCATCCACTACCAGAACGGAAGCATCATCAATGGTGATCAGGTGTTGCTGAATGTTGAATTTATTGGTAATAAATGTCTGCATCCCGGGGTCCGTGCGGGGCTGGAGATTCAATTCACTATCCAGCTCATAGTAACCCACCGGACGTGAAGTGCCTTTGGAAAACCGTTGCACGGCTACACCCAGGGTCCGTCGGTCGTTTCCCAGTCCATACAAAAGCCCACCGACTACTTCTGAGTCATTTGTGTTTGCCAGTCCCTGGAAAACCTGGGCGGGCTCTGGTGATCTTTGATCTCCGTTGCTATAGTTAAAACACAAAGTGACCCGGGTATCCGACAAGGACTTTGCCCGGATCCATTCACCCTGATCACCGTCAAAATCAATCATGATGCTCCCACCTGCCTCCACTTCCATTGTTCTTAAGGGTGTCCAGACTCCAGTTCCCTCTCTATCGACCTCGAATTCGAATTGTCCTGGATTTACCCCCGAGATCGAGATCCAGGCTATACGCTTCTTCCTTCAGGAAAAAAGAAATGCTTCCGAATAAACTCCGGCCTTAATGTCTTCCTCCAGCCATAAAGCACCATTGGCCGCA
>JBGTCB010000770.1:0-2020 GCA_041748995.1 Saprospiraceae bacterium
AACTGTATCTAATTATTCAACAAATTGCTATACTAGTGGACAAAGACTTCAATGATCTTCTCAATGTCGCAATGGACAAAAGTGATTTCCTCAGCGATTGGAACAAAATTCATCTAAATTTAGGTGCCGAAACTTGAGTTACTAACTTTGGAAATAACTTAAAATGTCTCCTCCATGCCAATCGAAAACCTGGGTGTAAATATGGCTGTTTATCGGAAATCCTGGACTATCCTGCATCAGACGATAATACTTGGCTTTGCATTAATCTGGCAGATAAGTTGCCACTCGGAAGAAAAACCAGGAGAAAATGCTGTAGCAAAATCTCTGGATGTTTTGGCTGAAGATTATGTCAAATTAGTACTTCAAATTGGACAGTACGATCCTGATTTTGTCGACGCATACTACGGACCTGAAGAATGGTTACCCAAAGTCAAACCATCCCCCGATGATTCGCTCCCCCACCAATTTACATTAGAAATTACTGAACTGATGAATCAACTTGATGCCTTACCAATACCGGATTCTAATCCCGAAATTGCACGTTTACAAATGCTTCGTAAACAGTGCAAGGCCATAGCGACAAAACTTTTGATGATGAAAGGACAAAAATTCGCTTTTGATGAAGAAGCTGAGTTGCTCTACGATGCCACTCCACCCCATTTTGACACTTTATATTTTAATGAACTTTTGGCAGATCTGGATAAGCTGGTACCAGGATCTGGAAATCTTTCCCAACGTTATGCTGATTTCAGTCGAAAATTTGTCATCCCGGTAGAGAAATTAGATACAGTTTTTCAGGTGGCGATCAACGAAGCCCGATTACGTACCAAAAAGCACTTTGAATTACCAGAAAATGAAAATTTTGAAATCGAATATGTCACCGGAAAATCATGGTCTGGATACAATTATTATAAAGGTAATAGTTATAGCCTGATCCAGATTAATATCGATCTACCCATTTACATAGAACGGGCAATCGATCTTGCCTGTCATGAAGGGTACCCGGGGCACCATGTGTTTAATACTTTGCTTGAAAAAAACCTGGTCAAAGAAAAAGGTTGGATGGAGTTTTCGGTTTATCCTCTTTTTTCACCTCAGTCGTTTATTGCCGAAGGGAGTGCCAATTATGGCATCGATCTGGCTTTTCCCGGTGATGAAAAATTAAAATATGAAAAAGATGTATTATATCCTCTCGCTGGTTTGGATACAAGCCTGGCAAATGTTTATGACCAGATTCAGCTCCTTCGGACTCGCTTAAATTATGCAGGTAACGAGGCAGCCAGAGCTTATCTCAATGGAGAAATTGAGCGGGAAAACGCTGCCAGCATGCTTGAAAAATACTTACTATATGAGCCTGAAAGAGCCTTGCAACGCACCCGGTTCTTTGATCAATATCGAAGTTATGTCATCAATTACAATCTGGGTGAAGACATGGTTGCTAATTATATCCGGCAGGAAGCAGGTATGGATATGAAAAAGAGATGGTCCGTGTTTGGCAAACTGGTCTCCTCTCCTGTCTTTGCCACCATGCTGGAAGAGTGACTAGGTATCTCCATGTCGCTTTGCACTAAATCAGATCGCTCTATGGCAACCGCAGATCCGGATAAGATGTTCAACCCCATGCTGATAAATATTTTCTGGTAGCTAATGATTTTTCTTATCTTATCGATTGAGAGAACTTCTTTTATTACTAAAACGGAAGGAATATGGACAAAACACCAGTGACCAAATATATGGCCACAAAACTTATCACGTTTAGTCCGTCAACTGATATCCGGGAAGCGATTGAGACGATCCTGAAACACAGGATTTCGGGAGCTCCGGTGGTTGACGCACAAAAGAATCTGGTAGGCATGTTGTCTGAATCAGATTGCATAAAAACAATTATTGAGGGGCCCTATAATAACTTACCCGGAGGACACGGTACGGTTGCCGATTTTATGTCCCGTAAAGTAGTTACTATTGATTCCCGAAAAACGATTCTGGATTTAGCTTATGAATTTACCAACAGCTCGTACCG
>JBGTCB010000771.1:0-5707 GCA_041748995.1 Saprospiraceae bacterium
CACCGTCAAATCTATGGATCCGTCAGTTGCACCAGGTAGTGATTCATTGACTCTGAACAAGGTCGATGACAGCGCTGAGGGCTGTGAGAGAACGAAGTCTGTTACTGACTGGCATCCATAAGCATCCGTGATCGAAACTGTATAATCTCCGGCAGATAAATTCGAAATTTCTTTACCAGATGTTCCGGAGGACCAATTAACAGTATATGGTGGATTTCCACCCGAGGGATTCACTGATGCACTTCCATCATTCCCGCCAAAGCAGAATACATTACTGATCTCCAGACCAACGGATATTACGGGACAGGGAATACCCATACAATTGCAATTACCATCTTCTGTGTCGTTGTAGGTTTCGGAATTTCCGTCATCACAGGCTGTAGCTGGTGGAAGGCAAGCCGGTTCATTGATGATGATTGACACAATATCGATACAACCATTTGCATCTGTAATGGTACAACTGTAGCTACCTCTGGTCAGATTCTGAAGATTCGATGCGATGGACCCGGTGTTCCAAATATAGGAATACGGACTTTGACCACCTATGACCGCGATCGAAGCGGTTCCATCATTCCCTCCCGCCACAGTGACATCGGTACCAGAAGCAGAGGCGACAGGAGGCTGATTCACTACGATGAAAATCGAATCAACCCGTGTACAACCTGTCGGTGTAGTGAGTGTCATATAATACCAGCTATCCAATTGCGGAGACACGGTAATGGATGAAGTCGTTGCTCCGGTACTCCACGAATAAACACTTCCCCCCGAAGCAACGATATCTGTTGAACTACCAGAACAAATCATATAGGATGGAGATCCGGTAATTGTATAATCATTGAATGAGCAGGATGCTCCGCTGCAAAATTGATTTAAAGTACCCTGCCATAAGCAAGGATTATTATGCAGGAAGACGCGAGTATCAGGACAGAGATTTCTCCAGGAGTCAGGAATGCATCCTTCGAAATTATTATCATATAGCTCGATGCGAGTTAAATTTGGGAGATCACCTAATCCTGGCAATAGGTATCCTGAAAGTTGATTCTCTCCGAGAAAAATTCCTTGTAAATTTGACAACATTGAAAAAGAGGCCGGAATGGGACCTGATAAATTATTATCAGTAAGGGCAAGATCTGTCAACGTCAGGATATTTCCCAATTCGATCGGAATTTCACCCGATAAGTTGTTGTATTCAAGGTTGAGTATTTCAAGATTCGTTAAATTTCCTAATTCACGAGGTATAGAACCGGTCAATTGACTAAAAAATAAATATAACTCCCTGAGGCTTGTCATGTTTCCGATCTCCGGAGGGATGCTGGTTATATTATTACCACCAGCATAAAAATATTCCACGTTAATCAGACTGCCGAATTCTGAGGGTATAGGGCCTGAAAACAAGTTGTTCTCCAGGACTAAAAATGTTAGATTCGTCAAGTTCCCTATGTGGGGTGGAATATCACCCGTGAAATTATTATTGGCGAGAGAGAGTTCCTCAAGAGTTGGAGCAAGATTGGCAATGGATGCAGGGATAGGACCAGACATTAGGTTCATACCTAAATACAGGTTTTTCAATGCAGATAATTCCCCAATCTCCGGTGGAAGGAACCCGGTTAAATTATTTCTATGGAGATTTATTTCTTCGACTCTCATTGCACTATTACATTGTACTCCATACCACAGACAGACATCACAGGTGTCCAACCAGTGGGTAGCATTGGACCAACCGGGTCCATTCGAAGCAGTATACAGGGCAACCAGTGCTGCATAGTCGGGGTGGACACAGGGATCGGCACCATTCAACAAACCCTGAATTGATGAAACCCCGGTGTCAGAGTTTGATTGCCGACTGATTTCAATGAGAATTAAAGCAGTAGCAAAGGTCAGTATGAGGATAACGAGCGGTTTCAAAGTTCAGGAGGACTGTTAATTCAACCAGTGGATTACTTATCGGGTAATCGCAGAGTTAAAATACAACAATTATCTGTTCTAACAAGAACAATCAAAAAATTTTTATAATACTTGTTGAGTAAAAATTCCGGCAGTATTTCCAGTAGCGATGTGGATCACACTCCTCTTACCTGACCATAGTGACAAAGCGCTCTTTCCCTTCATGGTTCATACGTAGAACCAACGATTCCATACTAAGGTCAGTCAATTGAATGATGATTGTATCGCGAAGAGGGTTTGAGACAAACAAGTGAATAAGACCTTTATTTAATTCATAGGTTCCCGCCAGGGAATCCCTTTGAGTATGCCGGTATTTGAAATTCTGGTCCGTTTGGAAATCCAGGTAGACATTGGTTAGGTCGAGTTCGAGAGTGTCACCCCCTTCGATTACTTCTCTGGCCTTCCAGAGCCCAACCAGAGCATCGGGTGAAGGATCTTTACACCCAAGTCCGAATACGAAAAGGACAAAGACCAGGCAGGAGATACTATGCGGGTCCATGAAGAAAAGGTGCAAGAATCATAAAAACGATACAACCGGAAATGAATCCAAGAAATGCCAGCCAGGCGATATTCTTGAAGTACCAGATAAAATCGATTCGTTCCATGCCCATAGCTGCTACTCCTGCTGCACTTCCTATGATCAGCATGCTTCCCCCAGTACCGGCAGAAAAAGCTATAAAATGCCAAAGTTCGGCATCCATAGGGTCAGTGTACATACCCATTGAAGCTGCAACCAACGGAACATTATCTATAATGGCCGATAAAAATCCAATCAGAATGATCACAATATTCTGGTTGGGAACCAAGGTATCCAATCCTTCTGCTAAAAACATAAGTAACCCGACAGGCTGGCCATGTGCACCTGTCACCGCCACTGATTCCAGGGCTGCTACGGCAACCAGGATACCCAGGAAGAACAAAATGCTACCCAATTCTATTCTTGATAAAGCGGTGTGGGCACTGTAGAGATGCTTTCGCTCCTCGCTAAAGTCCTCTTCGGGGTGGATGTATTCGGAGATCAACCACACGACACCTAAAGCTAACATCATGCCCACATAGGGAGGAAGGTGCGTCACGGATTTAAAAATTGGTACGAACACCAAGCCTCCCACACCTGTAAACAACATAATTCTGCTGGTGAGAAAATTTGGTTCCTTTTCTCGTTTTTTACTCTTTGAGACTTCACTGGTTATAATATTACCCTGGAAAACCCTCATTCTTGAGAGCACTAAAACCGGAACTATGAGACAAACAATAGAGGGCAAAACCAGGTTTTGAATTAATCCAAGAGTCGAGACTTTCTTGCCTATCCAGAGCATGGTGGTCGTGACGTCTCCGATAGGAGACCAGGCTCCGCCGGCATTTGCACCGATCACTGCTACACAAACGAACCACAATCTTTCGGTCTTGTCGGGTATCAGGCGTCTCAAAAGCGACACCAAAACAATGGTAGAAGCCAGGTTGTCAAGGGTCGCAGAAAGGAAAAAGGCGAGGATACTAATAAGCCAGAGGAGCTTTCGCTTATTGGTTGTCTCGATACGATTGGTAATCACTGCGAAACCGCGGTGAAGATCGATCAATTCAACAATAGTCATCGCTCCAATAAGGAAGAAAAGGATTTCAGCTATCTTTCCGATATGGTGAAGTAGCACATCTTCCATCTGACCAGGCCCATGGTCCATACCCACCACATCAAAATGACCAATGGCAATTAAAGCCCAAAGCAAGGCACCCATGATCAATGCCGGTACGGTCTTATCCAATTTCAAGGGGTGTTCAAGAACAATGGCCAGATATCCAAGTATGAATACAATGATGATGAGAGTTAGCATGTAATCGATATTAGAATGAGCGCTGAAATTCCAGGCCTCCAATATAAAAATTACTTTTAAGAGTCAGGTCTTATATGGGAATATCTGTATGAAGTCTAATCTCTCATCTCCGCTTCGCTTTTCACCCATTAAAATCCATTAACTTTACAGGTCAAAGTTTGAAATACGCTCTATGGTGAAAATTGGATCGGTCAGTTTAGGAGAATTTCCTCTTTTGTTGGCACCTATGGAAGATGTGAGTGATCCTCCATTCAGGAGGTTGTGTAAGGAACAAGGATGCGATTTAATGTTTACCGAATTTATATCGGTTGAAGGTCTCATCAGAGATGCCGAAAAAAGTGTTCAGAAACTTGATATCTATGATTATGAGCGTCCAATTGGAATTCAAATCTTCGGTGCGGAGTTGGATTCTATGAAAAGAGCAGCAGAAATTGTCGAGGCAGCCCAGCCCGAAATTCTGGATATCAACTACGGTTGTCCGGTCAAGAAAGTGGTATGTAAGATGGCTGGAGCAGGTATTTTGCAAGATATCAATAAGATGGTTTCGTTGACGTCTGCTATTGTTAAGAGTACTTCGCTACCTGTCACGGTAAAGACTCGCCTGGGTTGGGACGACAATACCTTATTTATTGAGGAAGTGGCCGAGAGATTACAAGATGTTGGTATAAAGGCTCTTTCGATTCATGGCCGTACCCGTCAACAAATGTATAAGGGCGAGGCCGACTGGACTCTCATAGCCCAGGTGAAGGATAATCCACGCATTCATATTCCGATTTTTGGTAATGGAGATATAGATTCACCGGAAAAAGCCCTCGAATATAGAAATCGATATGGTGTCGATGGGATCATGATTGGGCGTGCAAGCATTGGTAATCCCTGGATTTTTGCCCAGATTAAGCATTTTATGAAATATGGAATCCACTTGTCCCCTCCTGATATCCATGAGAAGGTGGCTGCTGTCAGGCAACACCTGCAGGATTCAATCGAATGGAAAGGAGAAACACTTGGGGTTTTGGAAATGAGAAGACACTATACGAATTACTTCAAAGGGTTACCCAACATAAAACACTACCGGTCGCTCCTGGTATCTGAATCTGATCCTGAAGTTCTGATGTCCCTTCTTTATGAGATTTCAAACAGTTTTATTGAACTTAAGGTATAGAATGCACCATGATATTCGCAATTACAGAAGAAGAACAGCGGATCTTTAAGATCATTCAAAAAGCAGCCATAAGTCTTGGTGTGCCTACCTTTGTCGTAGGTGGTTACGTACGGGATCGTTTACTGGCCAGAGAGACAAAAGATCTGGATATCGTATGTGTGGGAGACGGTATACGGCTAGCAAACGAAGTTGCGGGTTATCTGCGGCCAATTCCAAGGGTAACTGTTTATAAACGCTTTGGCACTGCCATGTTACGACACCTGGACAGAGAGATCGAATTTGTTGGAGCCCGAAAGGAATCTTACCGTTCTGACAGCCGTAAACCCTCAGTCGAAAATGGCTCATTGGAAGACGATCAGAATCGTCGTGATTTTACAATCAATGCGTTGGCAGTAAGTTTAAACGAAGATGATTACGGTCAGATCATTGATCCTTTTAATGGATTGGTTCATCTGGAAGAAAAGATTATCAAAACCCCATTAGAACCAGGTCGGACCTTTTCAGATGATCCGCTCCGGATGATGAGGGCGATCCGTTTCTCAGCTCAACTGGATTTTCAGATCAGTGAAGAAACACTGAAAGCCATTTCCAAATATCGCAACCGGATTGATATCGTTTCTCAGGAAAGAATTACTGTCGAGATCAATAAGATTCTTTTGTGTCAGCGACCTTCCAGGGGTTTCCGGCTTTTATTTCAGACAGGCTTGTTGCAAATCATTTTTCCGGAACTTGCCGCTCTTGAAGGAGTCGAAATCATCAATGGTATCGG
>JBGTCB010000772.1:0-5933 GCA_041748995.1 Saprospiraceae bacterium
TTTATGATATGGGGTTCGATCGACACCGGATTACCCTGGGAGTCCGGATAGCTGGTGAGAAAAGTGACAGCCCGGCGACGGTCCTGATTTTCAAAGGCTTCAAAAAATACCTCAGTAGGTAAAATACTCGATCTGCCACCCAGACTTTCCGGTAGGGTCATTAAATTAATTTTGGAGCCATCCGAAATATTTAAGTTGACACTCCAGATAAATTCGCGATTATTTTGACTGTTGTCTTTATAAAGGCTGGCGTAGTCCGTCAAGAGGTTGTAGCTTCCGGATTGAAGAATGATGCGGGAGGCCTGAGCAGCACGGCTATAGTTTTCGGTAGTCAGGTAAAATTTGCCCAGATAGGCCGCAGCGGTGTAGATCGAGGGGCGACCCGGACTGGATGCTGCCGGCAGGTTTTCAAAGGCAAAAGTCAATTCTCCTTCGAGAAACTGATATAAAGTATCCATGGATGCCTGCTCAGGTTGGACAGTTTCATTTAACTGAAGCGCGGTCTCCCTTATTAGCGGCACCTCACCAAAAAACCGGATCAGATCAAAGTAAAAGAATGCTCTTAAAAAGCGTGCTTCCGCTAAAAGGGATAATTTTTCATTTTCCGACAGCGGTGCAGAGTCAATGTTTTCAATCGCATAATTTGCTGCATTTATTCCTTTATACAAGCCGCGCCAGAGGAATTTGATAATGCCATTTTGGGGGGTAAGGGTAAAATTTGCAAATTCAGCAATATCCGGATCAAGCCCATCTGCAGTACCCAGATCGGAAGCCATGGCATTGACTAGCCAGTAATATTGAGCATAGATGCTTTCACCACTATTGATATGACTATATATCGCATCAACTGCTGCCTGAGCATCACGATCCTCCAGAAAAAATTCATCCGGAGTAATAAAAGAAAGCGGGTCTTCGTGCAGGGAACAAGCACCGATGGTAGCAATAATAAATCCGAATATATAGTATGAATACTTCATGTTAAAAATCCAGATTAATTCCGGCAACAAATAATTTCGATTTTGGATAACCTCCCAAATCAATGCCCTGTTGGGTTGGTCCAGAACCAAAGTGACTGACATCCGGATCTATTCCGGAGTAATTAGTAAAAGTCCATAAATTTTCGGCGGATAAATAAATTCGTAATTTGCTTGCAGCAATTTTCCTGACCAGGTGCCCGGGCATCGAATACCCCAGCGTAATATTTTTTACCCTTAAATACGATCCATCTTCGATGATAAGATCGGAAAATACATGCTGCTTTCCTGTCTGCTGCCGGGGTATTGGTAAAGTACTTCCTGCTTGTTCCAGATACCCCAGGGAAACATTGGATTCTCCGGTAGGATTCTCCAGTAATAAGCGGTTGAAGTTCGCCAGATCGTGGCCCAGGGCTCCCTGCAGAAACAAATTTAAATCCAACCCTTTAAATGACCAGCTATTATAAAATCCCAGGGTGACTTTCGGCAGAGCATTTCCGAGATGGGTTTGATCATTCCGGTTTATGAGGCCATCTCCATTAAGGTCCTGGTATTTAAGATCTCCGTTTTGAAGGATCTGACCGGCAAAAGCCGGTGCCTGTTCGTTATTCTGTACCAGGCCATTACTGAGATAACCATAGAAAGTGGAGGCACTTTGACCCTCCTGTATAATTGACCATTGACGGATACCAAGAATTTGCTCCCCATTAATCAGAGGCAAGTCCTGTTCCGTAGATAAGATTTTATTTTTATTAAAGCCGGAAATAAACTGGCTGGACCAGGAAATCTCACCAAATTTTTTGTTGCCAGAAAAACTAAATTCCAGGCCCTGGTTGGAAATGGAAGCCGCGTTAGCTAAGACATACTCAAAACCGGTGGTACCGGCTAATGGTAATAAAGCAATAGCATTCGAGGTTTGATTATGGTAAAAATCAAGATCAAAAATCAGTGTTTCATCCGACAAACCAAGGTGGGCTCCCAAATTAAACTGCCGGGTTTTTTCAATCTCCAAATCGTCATTGCCTAATCGATTCAATCCAATACCATTTAAAGTCCCACCATTTAAAGCGGAATTAAATTCATTTAGTAAAGTGAATCGGCTGTAAGGATCGATAGCCTGATTACCGGTCAACCCATAGCTGGTTCGGACAACGAGACTTGAAATATTTTCATGATCTTTCAGTAAATTGGTATTGCCGGGATTCCATGAAAAAGTTACAGCAGGAAAAAGCTGATATTGACCGCCAAAGGTGGAAACTGCATCGGCTCTTGCTGCGAGTGATAAATTATAAATTTGCCGGTAGGCATATGATACCTTACCAAAGTATGATCGCATACCCCATTCTGAAATATCCGATCGCAAGGATTTTTGTTGGCCGACCGTCAGACTGTAGTAACGAAGGCTTTCATTATCAAAACCCACAGATTGACCGGCAAGAAATTCCCTCCGGTAACCCTCCGTACTAAATCCTGCCATAGCATCAATTGCATGGGAGGTGGAAAAAGTCTGATTAAAATGGATATGATATTGATTGATAAATTTGAATGCATCCATTTTTGCACCCGAGCCAACTCCATCTGAGGTGGTAAAAAATAAAAGACCCGGAATAAAAGTATATTCTTCATTAAATATTCCATCTAATCCCAGAGATCCATGCAAAGTTAAATTAGGCCTTATTAAATAGGATAAACTAAGGTAGTTGGTGATTCGGTTGGTAGACGTTTTACTGTCCGTACTTCCTGCCAGGAGAAGGGGATTGGGCTGAGTGAGCGTACTTTGAAAGACCGAAGTGGGGAGTCCGCTATTGTCTGCCATTCGATGGAAAACATTGATGGATCCGTCTTCATTCAGGTGGGGTAGAATGGGGTTGAAAATACGGGATCCGGTTATGACATCAATACCTGATTCGTCACTGGCAGCATCCGATGCGATGCTATTCATATCCAAACGCCCAAAGTTTAAAGAATTCTGCAATTTTAACCGGTCACTGATCTCTGCATCAATGTTTGCATGAAAATTATAGCGTTCCAGACCGGATCCAATGACCAGTCCTTGCTGGCTGAGGTACTGTCCGCTTAAGAGAAAACTTATTTGATCGGTCCCCCCGGAGACACCCAGGTGATATTGTTGCCGCCATGCGGGATCCCGGTAAATCTGATCCTGCCAGTCGGTGCCTGTTCCAAAGGTGGAGGGATTTGAATAGGGTGCATCCTGCCCGGCATTGGTATGGGCCTGGTTGAGGAAATTTGCAAATTGTGACGCATTGGCCAGATCGTAACTCCCTATCGGTTGTTGAATGCCGGTCTGGGCCTGGAATGAAATTTTTTGTGGACTGTCTGCTTTCCGTTTGGTTCGGATGATGACTACTCCATTCGTTGCACGAGAGCCATAAAGTATGGAAGCACCCGCATCTTTTAACACCGTGATTGATTCAATATCTTCGGGATTCAGAAAAGTAAGGGGACTGATCCGGGGACCGAAGGTGGTACCGGCGGAAGTCAAGGCTGTCTCATTGTAGAAGGGAATTCCATCAATTATAAATAGTGGTTGATTGTTGCCAGCCAGCGTGTGAATTCCTCTGATTTGCAGGGTGATTTCCGAAGCGGGCTGACCACTGTTTTCAATGGCATAGACTCCGGCTGTACTGCCTTGTAGATGCTGATCAACCGTATTAGCTATTCGATTTTTCAAATGAACCCCCGATGAAGCTGCATCATGGGGAAATGCTGTTTGATGAAAATATCCCCGGTCATGACTCACATGAGTCAATTTTGTGGTATCGACCAGCAACGAATCCTGACCATGCAGGAGGTCATTAGAACTATATAATGACAACAACAGGATTAATCTCCAATAATATGTATGGCTGGGAAGCATGAATCAGTAGCCGGGATTTTGTGATAAATTGGGGTTGATGTCTCGTTCCCGTTGGGGAATACCAAAGAGAATATATTTGTTTTCATCAACGGTAATGCCCGGTTTGGCAGCTTCTACGCGGTTTTTAAGGCGACCCTGACGTTTTAAATCAAACCAGCGATGACCTTCCCAGACGAATTCTCTTCGTCGTTCTAGCCATACCCTCTCGCGAAATTCTGCCTGACTGAGTCCGGACAGATCCGGAAGAACACTGCGTTCTTCTCCGTTGGCAAATCTGGCCCTTCGTCTCACCCGGTTTACCGCTTCATAGGCTTCGGCCGTTGGACCTCCCGCTACCTCATTGGCAGCTTCAGCATACATCAAAAGAATTTCCGAATATCTCAGATTGAAAAAATCATTACCTCCACTGCTTGCATTAGGTTCGGCAGACTGGTCCCAGTATTTGAAGACATGGGGTTCGAATTCAAGGACGGTACCATCTCTCTCTGTGAAAGTGGTGGCAAAAGTAACTTCCTTACGTCTATCCAGATTATCGAAAGCATTGTAGACATCCAGCGTGGGTATTTCCCAGGAATTCGAATTACGGTTTAAAGCCAGCGGCAGTGCTCTTACGTTAAACTGGCTGGTCTCCCAAATAGCATCATTATTCAAAGTAAAGTTGGTGGAGAAGACAATTTCCTCACCATTGTTGTTGGCAATTTTAAAAACGTCTGCATAGTCCGGTAATAACCGGTAAACACCGAGAGCCATCACTTTTTCGGCATGTTCTATAGCCTGGCTCCATTCCTGGCGGGTGAGATAGACTCTGGCCAGGTAACCAGAAGCAGCTCCTGTAGTAGCCCTGCCAATATCAGCTCCGGTATACCGAACCGGAAGACTGGCTTCCGCGATTTTTAGATCATCAATAATCTGAGTGTAGATTTCTTCTGAAGGACTTTGGCTAACCGTTAAAATCGTGAGATCTTCCGTAGGTGTTATCAATAATGGAACATTTCCAAACATTCGGACCAGATCAAAATACATGGCACCGCGAATAAAATGAACCTCACCGAGAAACCTGCTTTTAAGCCCGTCGTCCATCGGAATGTCCGGGATATATTTAATGGCAAGGTTAGCAACGTTAATTGTTTTATACAGATCTTCCCATACATCCTGAACCATCAGGTTACTGGCGTCGTGTCTGAATTCGGACAATTGAACCGTATTTGGTTCAGGATGGCCTGCTTTTCCGTCGTCCGATGCCAAAGCCTGAATTGCCCAGAAATTATTGAAATAAACACCACCAAAGTCCCGGTTGGAAGTACCGCTACCTAAATGGTCGTAGGCTGCATTGACGGCAAGCAAGGCATCATTGGCAGTCTGATAGAAGACTTTGTTAGTCAGGAGAGAACGGGGGTTTTCTTCGAGGGCTTTTTCGCAATGGAGGGATATCAGGATCAGGAAAATGATTAGAAGAGATATTCCCTGCTGTGTCCGGTAGTTAAATTTCGATTCCTGATTACCCATTAAAATCCCACATTTACTCCAATAATATATGATTTCGTAGTCGGGTAACCTCCCAGATCGGCTCCCATATTCGTGGCACTTTGGCCAAAGTGGCTTACCTCCGGATCAAAACCGCTGTAGTTAGTCAGCGTATAAAGATTTTTTGCCGTCGCATAAATTTTTAGGCTGGCAATTTTAATTTTTTGCAATGCCGATGGCGCAAGGGAGTAACCCAGGGTCACCGTTTTTAACCGGAGGTAAGAGCCGTCTTCTACTTCAGCATCGGAAATAAACCGGCGGGACAGACCAGGATCGGCATTGACTTTTGGGTAGCGGTTGGATGGATTTTGCGGCGTCCAACGATTGGCAAAATATTCCAGGCTAATATTGCTGGTTCCGTTTTGCTGTTCAATTAAAAATTTATTAAAGTTGACAATTTGATTTCCTGAGACACCCTGAATAAATAAATTCAGATCAAAACCTTTATATGCAAAAGTATTATTAAGACCAAAGCTAAAATCCGGTTGAGCACTTCCGATGAAAGTCCGGTCATCACCATTGATAATACCATCGCCATTAACATCGACAAATTTCCG
>JBGTCB010000773.1:0-7969 GCA_041748995.1 Saprospiraceae bacterium
ATTAGATTATCTATTACGAGGTAAAACTGCTGCAAATACGGGCACATAAGCCCTTTTTGATTCTCACCATGATGGTGACCATGTCTGCGAGTCAAAAAGCGCTTGGAGCACCCGTCTTTATTGCATTTTTACCTCTCACTACGAAAACCCAATGAATAATCCGGGTTTAATTATGACCGACGAAAACCTGATGATGTCAGTTGCCAATGGAGACACTGCCCAACTGGGTGCCTTATTCAACCGGCATCATACCAGGATTTACGACTATTTTTTTAGGATGACGAGAGATGAGTTTCTAAGTGGAGATCTGCTGCAAATGGTTTTTGAAAGAGTTCTCAAAGGGAAACATACCTATCTGGAGAGTTATCCTTTTATGGGATGGATTTTTCGTATCGCGAAAAATATTCTCATGGATCATTACCGAACAAACAAGTCAACCGTCGAAATAAATGAAGAGTTGATAGAAGGGCAAGACAATGGGAGGGAAGAAAATTGGCCGCAATCGGACCTGGAATTAGCTCTGGAGCAAATGGATGAAATGTACCGCGAGGTATTAATTCTGACCCGCTATGAAGAATTAAAATACAAGGAAGTGGCTGAAATCATCGGACTATCCGAAACAGGGGTCAAAACCAGAGTACATCGGGCGATCAAACAATTACGGGAAAATTATCTAAAAGTAATTTCATCATGAATAAGGAGCATATCAGCAACCAAATAATAAGGTTGATCAAGGGAGATTTATCTCCCCAGGAGACTTCGGAGATTTTATTATTGATAGAAAGAGATCCGGAAGTAAAAAGTGAATATGAAGCCTATTGTGATTTGATGCAGAAGCTGAAAAATACCCGGGTATACCATCCTGCTGACCACACAGTGGTAAAATTCAATGCATGGCTTCAGACCCAGACTAAACTCACGGAAAATGAAAAATCACCGGTATTAATCCGGATAGGAGGCAAGTGGTGGAAATACGCAATAGCTGCATCCATTGTTTTGATTGTCAGTCTGTTTGGTGTGACTAGTTTATTTATGAATCAGTCCTCGACAAGACAATTTCGGGCCCAAAAAGATACTCTTATACATTTGGTGTCAACAGAAAACACGACCAGTAGAATTAAGGGAATTAACCAGTCTTACGAAATGCACTCCCTGGATGATGAAGTTCGGAATGTATTACTGAAAATATTAGAAACGGATAAAAGTACAAATGTACGTCTTGCTGCTCTGGATGCATTGAGTAATGATCTCACGGATGAAAAGGTCAAAACTGCTCTGATCCGGATTCTGGAAAAAGAGTCCGAGCCGATAATTCAGATTTCGATCATCAATACACTGGTGCAAATCAAAGATAGTCGGATAAAGGGTTCCCTTCAGGAATTACTCGATCGGGATCAGGTACCGGCTGATGTAAAAGATGAAGCATTTTTGGGAATAACCCGATTATAAATAAAACATTGAACAAAAACTATTAAAATAAATAAAACTATGAAATACCTATTATTATTCACTTTAGTTTGTTTGGCGAATATATCCTTTGCACAAAAAGAATACACCATGGACATGACTTCGGGTAAGCTAAAAATCAGTGAAGTCAACGAAGTGACAATAGAAGGTCATTCAGGAACCAATGTGATCATCGAAATTGAGGACTATGATGCAAAAGATAATGAAAGGGCCCAGGGCTTGAAATTAATTAGTCCTAGTGGTCTGACAGACAATACGGGTATCGGTCTTTATATTGGCAAGGAGGATGATGCGACGATCGTCAGGGCTGTGAGTCTTCGATCAGATAATCATTATGTTATTAAAGTACCGAAGACGGTTTCTGTTTATTACGAACATACAACCCATGAAGGTGAAGATCTACATATTAGAAATGTGACCGGAGAAGTGGAAGTTTCCGCCCGGTTCAATTCGGTCATTCTGGAAAATGTTTCTGGTCCTATGGCGATCAACACCGTACATGGTGACATTGATGCAACTTTCAATGCAGTTAATCAATCCAATTCGATATCGCTGACCTCCATGCATGGACATGTGGATGTAACCATCCCAACCCAGGCTAAAGCCAATTTTCACCTGGCTTCCGAATGGGGAGAAATGTATACGGATCTGGACTTAGCCTATGATAACCCGGGTGATATGAAAAGTCTGTCTATGAAAAAGATCGATGCCAAATACAATGGAGGCGGAGTTGATTTTTCGATTAAATCGAATCATTCGGATATTTATTTGAGGAAAAAATAAGGGCATTTACGATTTACGATTTACGATATAAGATGTACGATATATGATATACGATATACGATTTGCGATTTACGATATATGATATACGATATACGATATACGATATATGATATACGATTTACGATATATGATATAAATTAGATTTTCTTTCTGTGCCCATTCTTAGAGGCAGACTTTTCACTTTTCACTTTTCACTCATAACTCATAACTCATAACTTTTCACTTTTAACTCATGAAATACACACTTCCGCTTGTCTTAATATTATGTACGTATCAGGTATATAGTCAGAATAGTATTGATCAATCGATCACATTGGCTGGCATAGATAAAATTGATGCTAAATTTGAATGGGGAGATGTGGTAGTCAAAAATTGGGATGGACCTGATTTGAGAATCGTTGGGGATATTTCTATAAATCTCGGTGAAAATAATGATGCTTTCGTGCTCGATATCGAAAAACAAGATGAAACGCTTATCATTAATTCCACGATCAAAGATTGGAAATCATTACCAAAATATATGACAACTTACAGTGGTCAGGAGAAGGTAATAATCAAGGTTGGTACTGAAAAAGATGTTGACTGGCAGGACATCAAAAACAGATATGGTGAGGTAGGAAATAGTTATAGTTTTGGTGTGCTGGTCGATATAAAATTGACCGTTCTGGTACCGGTACAACCGGTGCTGGATATCCAGTCAGAATACGGCTCTTTGGAAGTGGTTGCGTGTTCAAATCCTATGAATTTGAAGAGTATTTACGGACACCTTATTGCTGATCTCGATAACCGGAATGCAGGCAAGGACTGTAAACTGGAGTCTACCTATAGCTTTGTGGATGTATCCATACCGGAAAATTCGGGATACGACCTCACCTTAGAAACAAATTATGGAGAAATCTACTCCGACCTGAATATTCAAATTGACAAAACAAAGAGCATCGATAAAATTTTTGAGACCAGGGTAATTGGAGATTTAAACAATGGAGGAGCGTCTCTGGATATTCAGGCCACATACAACAATGTCTATCTTCGAAAAAAAATATAAGGGAACCACAGAGGAGAAAAAATAGTGCATTAATTATTTGCGATTTGAAAAAATTACTTTTAACAGTTTTAGTGGCCATGAATGTTGTGGCATGCAAGTCAATATCAATCCAGAATGGAAATAACCAATCCATTCAAAGGTAGCCAGGTCCTATTGAAAACACCTGAATTCGAAATAAAATTGATAGTACCATGGAGGCAACAATATTCCTGATTTATCGATTGGCATTATAATAAAATTAAATTAGAAATGCACAATTCAACATACATCTAATTTTTCCTGCAAGTCATACCGATATCTTACCTGGATCAAATGCAGTCCCTTCGCAGGTGCCATCTTAAAAAAGGGAAGTTTTTTTTGATTCATCACCGCGTCATAAAAATCCTCACTAGATAGATTTCCGGATAAAACCTCCAACATATTTTTTACCAGCAAACGGATCATACCCCGGATAAAATGATCGGCCTTTATTTCATACATATACTGGTTTGATTTTATTTCAGACCATTGACTTTTGAAAACAGTGCATGTCGTTTGTCTCTGGCGGTCCGGTGTTTTGCATAGAGCCGAAAAATCATGCGTTCCTGTAATTGATGCAGCCAACTCATGGAGGATAGATTCGTCGAGTTGTAATGTTGAGTACCATAAGCTGTAGGGGTCGCAGAAAGGGTCTTTTTCACGATGTAAATGATATTGATAGGTTCTTTCCAACGCATCTCGCTGAGCATGTGCTCTTGCGGACATCGGAATCAGTTCGACAAGAAAAATTGAAGGAGGTAGCATCCGATTAGCCTGATAAAGGAGATTATCAGCTTCCGATTCCTCCAGGTCTAGATGAGCATAATAGTTAAGAGCATGCACGCCCGCATCTGTTCGGCCACAGCCATGACAATGGATGGGTCTGCGTAAGATTTGGCTGAGTGCAACTTCCAGGGTCTCCTGAATAGTAGGTCTGGTCTTCAGTTTTTGCCAGCCATGAAATGCAGTTCCATCGTATTTTAGTTGAAGAAAGTATCTCACCCTTACTATTTGAGTTGTAAAGGTAAGGAACCTCTGCCTACTGTATTTCTTTCAGTGTAATACCTGTGCTATCCTTTCGGGAGTGAAGATTCAGGCTAATTTTAAAACAAGTTAATTTCTATTGTTTAAGAGATTCGATGGAGTTACTAAGGAGTGCTTTCGCATACTTATAATTATGAACACCTTTACTTCGATCTTCTTCGATATAAATCCAGTTTAAAGCAGCTCCTGCTACTTCCGTACGATATTTTCCAGTCCTCCATAACCCGGTACTCGGATTAAGTACACCTTCGGCAACCAGAATTTCTTCCAGTTCTGCAAGGAGAGCGACAATTTCATCCTGAGTACCATTGATGTTGAAATCGGTCGCACCAGCATGACAAGCGGTACAGGCAACAATATTCGGAGTTTCATTGTAATGCATATTCATTGTATGACCACCACCTGAATTTCCAAATGCGGTAGCCATATGGCAGGTTATACAACCATCGGGGATGACGTCTTTGTGTGGAGTACTCGTGTAATCAAGTGAACCCGGTCCCTCATATCCTCCCAGGCCAAAAACCAAAGCGGACTGAGGACCATGGTGGGTCCCCCATCGGCTACTGGTGATCTCTGTACTGTCACTTCCTACAACCGGGAGGGCATACGGTCTTGACTGGTGGCAATTAATACACATATTACCTTTTCCGAAATCTACAGTGCCTCCATTTATCAGTTCTACTGGTTCAGTTACCCGTAAATCATAATCGCTTATGGTAAATGTTTCATGGATCATATGGCAGGTCCGGCAGTTGATCGGAGTAGGATTTTCAATCTTGGCTGCTGTAGTTAGACCTCCGTTTTCCAATCGTTCCAGAAATCCCTCATGGGTGTGGCAAATGGCGCATGCCGGAGCATTGCGTTCGAAATTGCCCCCAATTGCATGGATAGAGTTGCTATACTGTAATTGTTTTGCTAGCAGATCGGTGTTGGAAGAATGGCAGGAACTGCACTTTTCTGCACCATCAAGGCCGTCAATTCCATCCACACCATCGGTTCCACTGGTCCCGGGAGGTCCTTGTGGGCCTTCTTTTACACAACTAACTGCAAAAAAGAGAACCAGGAGTGAACACCAAAGGGATAGGATTACTTTCGTTTGCATGATCTGCGAGGTTTAAACTGATTAAGTTAATCAATTTTTACAAATCTATGACAAAAGACGCTCATGCGCAATTTTACGGAGGTGATATTAGTGTTATAAAAAAGTGACATATCTCAATGTTATATTGATATATGTCACTTTTTGGTTTCTTGGTTATAGACTTTCCAAATAATTAATTACACACCAGCGATCTTCTTCACTGGTAATTTTTTTCTCGAAATTGGGCATGTCTTTTCTTCCAATAAAAGACTGGTAATATTTAACACCTGCAGCTTGTTTTTTATAGTCCGCTGTTGTTAGATCAGGCATGGCAGTCTCGATTTCACTGGCTTTTTTACCATCGCCAATACCCTCGGTACCGTGGCAGGATTTGCAATGTTTGTCGTATAAGGATTTACCGACGGAAATGCATTCCTTATCGGATGCTGAAGTGGGATTTGTCATAGCCTTATACTTGGCTGGAACATCCCAGGGATCGTTTTGACTATAGAAAGCAGTCAGAAATACGAATATACTGGCGGTAACAAATAGCACAAAAACAATTTTCATATGATGACAATTTTAAAAGTTAAGGTATTTTATTTTTAACTTTTCCTGAAAACAATATATCATTACTATAAGATTAATATTACATTTAAAGTTTCCGGATCTTAAATAATTTGAAGACGGATAGAAAATAATGATACCAGGCGGCCGTAAAAGCGAGGGTAACGGCAATGATAATCCAAAGGGGTGCGCGGCTCCATAAAGCACGAGGTTTTACTCCTGTAGCATAAGATACCGGTATTCCCCAATTCAATTTTTTACGTGCTTCAACCGTACCATATTCATCGTGCTCAACTATCCTGGCAATGACCCAAAGGTCTCCATTTGCATCACCTGGCAGATCGTCAGGAAATTCCATTGTGACAAGACCATCCTCGAAAGAACCTTCCCCGATAGAAAGATCACTATATGTCCTTTGAACGAAAAATGTTATATCGGCTTCCGGAATATTCAGATTTTCACTTCCCACTATTTCTTCACCGGAAAGGGTTAGCAATTTGATTGAGTCAACAATTTCTTCCTCGATAGTCAATAATGCTCTTTTTACTGAAAGGTCTTTACTGGCTTCTGCAAATCCTTCATTGCCCGGGAAAATTGATTCAAAATTGGCAAATCCCTCTTCGTTCCGAACAATGTTTTTTTCATCCAGATACAGTCTGACTTTGCCATCTTCACCAGTAGTTATACTTCCTATTTTGTTTTTACTGGTATCGCTGATTATATAGAATTCAATTGGAACTTCCGCCAATTGTGTAAACACACCTTCCTCACGGTACTTAACTTCAACTTCAAGATACTGTGTATCGATTGTTTGATAATAATTTAAATACATAAATACCCGGACAGGATCATCCTGGCTAAAAGACAAAGGCAATGTTAAATAACTAAGGATTAAACCCAACATGGTGGAACGGAGGACTCCATAGATATTCAATATATATGCTTGCAACATGATTTTATTATTTTAAGGTCTCATAAAAGGGCCTGGGAACAACTATTTCTTCATCGTGTTCAAGGTCTGCCACCGGTATGACCGGTGCAAAGAAATTAAATATCATCAACAGAATGACCCCGGCACCAATGCCCGCTAAAGTAAGCGCCCATTCAACCCAGGTTGCCTGGTAATTGAAATATTCCGGACGAAGATCCTGTATTGGAACATAAGGAGTTTCCAGGGTCGGCACAATTATAAGATAGCGTTTAAACCATAAAGCGACAAGAACCAAAACGGAGATCAAGGTGATGCTTCCCGGATTTCTAAATCGGGGAATGATAAGAATGACTATCGGTAGTATGATCCCCAAGAAGATCGTTACAACAGACATCATTCCAAATTCGCCAAAATCCAGGAACTTGTCCATCCATTTACCGTGGGTTTCACTGATATTATACCACTCGGTGATATACTCGCTAAATGTGAAATATGCAAAACCAAAACATAATAAAAGCAGGGCAAAACCCATCACTTGAAAATGCCGGTAGGTAATAATATCATGGAGTTTGTACTGGCGGCGGTAAATCCACATCAGTACAATCAGTAATGCTACTCCGGAATAGAGCGCTACCATGATAAATTCGGGAGCAAATAAGGTACTGTGCCATCCGGGTCTTAAACTCATACCAAATAACCAGGCAAGAAGTGAGTCGGCTAAAACCGCGGTAAAGATAATGGTTACAGCAAGGATGTTTTGTGCACTATTTAGTGCTTTTATTTGTTCCGGTTTTCCAGTAAATCCTAATGAAAGTTTATGATATAATTTCTTTTTCCAGTCAGGTAAACTTAAAATGGTTGTATCTCTAAGTTTGGCAAAATCCCGGATATGAGATATATAAAGATACGTAGCGATAAAAATCAGATTGGTTAAGATTGCCAAAACATCCCAGGTAATCGGTGATTGAATTCGGGCATAGGTAAAAATGTAGTGTAATCGATCTAACCGGCCAATGCAAAGAAAGATGAAAAT
>JBGTCB010000774.1:0-3350 GCA_041748995.1 Saprospiraceae bacterium
AATTTGATGGAAAGTTCGGCATCTTTTTGATGCGTTATCCAGTTGGTATTTTGAGTTTCCACAGAAGCAATCCGGATATTGGGCAGATCACCGGTTTTATTAATACCAATTTCATGCGAACTTCCATTTATCTCAATAATCAACCTCCCCTGATCGTCACTCTGCAATGTTTTTTGAATCGTTTTCAGATTTTTAGTGTCCATATCAATAATAATATACGGGCTGTTTTTCTCATAAACTGCCGGAGTTGTAATGGACAAATTTACAAAGGGTAACAGGGCGCCATCGGGGAGAAACTCCCTGACGGAACATTTGAATCCCCGTTTGTCCACGTTTTCCAATACGGTGAAGCCGGGTGTATTGCGGTCGCTTCTTACCTGATAATCCCAGACGGAGAAATTGGGGTAAACATCGATATGGTCCCACTGTGTCGGCTGGGCAGGGGGATTATCAAAAGTTTCCATTAAGAAGTCAAACATGTCACCCAGCCCACAGGTTGAATGGGCCGCGTCATAAATTTTCCATTCATAATTGTCGGTTACCTGGTCCCAGACCCTGTTCAGGTCTTCGTGATAACCGCGGATGAAATCTTTATCACCATAGTGAAGACGGAGTTTCAGACCGGCATAGTTCTTATACATATCGAGGTGACGGTATTCAGCAGGATAATCTTTTGGACCCACTACAAACTCCGGTGAACCACAAAAATTACCGGCTGCGGTAAGCAGATGAGGATACTTTCCCGCAATCCAGAAGGTCATAAAGCCACCCATTGAAAGGCCGGATATTGCCCGGTGTTCACGATCCGCCATCGTATTATAATGATCGTCTATGTGTTCAACCAGTTCGGGGAAATAAAGGGGGAACTGCCGGTAGGTTTCCACCGGGCCAATGTTATAGGGACGTACATAATATGGTTCGTCGGGGCTGCGATTATAGCCATCCGCTTTGACGACGATCACATCGTGGTTAGAAACAAAAGCAGCAATATGGTCTCCGTTATTGTCTGCTCCCAGATCAAAATCGGCATAATGGTCGCTGCTCCCGAAATAGCGCTGTGACCATCCATGGTAAAAATAGATCACCGGATATCGCTTTTGCGGAGAGTCAAAGTAGGAGGGGGGTAAAAATATCCTGTAGTGTCTCAACTCGCCAAATACCGAACTATAATGTTCGGAATCGAAGATGATAGCATCCGCGGCAACGGAACGTATTGCCAGTATGGTCAGGAGAAAAATACCGGAAATGATCAGTGCAGGCTTCATGATTTTTTGCTCATAGGTATTGAAGGTGGTCAATTGACTATAATACCTTCTAACCTACAAAAATAATCGGACCCGGGTAACCTCCGAGACTGGAAGTCGGGGATACTTCGTAAGACTGGTTGAGAAATGGCTGACTAGTGGCCTTGGTTGCTATTTGTCCCCAGTTCAAGAATCCGGCAAATCATTTCGACCCGGGAAATTGGTCTGCAACAAAGAATTTAACACCTTTGCAGAAATGCCGTCGAAGGAGAAGTACTTCGCGTTACCTATTTTTGTCAGGCAGAGTTCCTGGCCCTGTAGTTCAACGGATAGAATAGGAGTTTCCTAAACTCTAGATCCAGGTTCGATTCCTGGCGGGGCTACTTTTTATAGACATAAAATACTGATAATTAATTAAATAGTACCAGTGCAAGTGAGTTAGTAATGCAGGAATAAAGGCCCTTTCTAACACTGACGCATTTGCCCTGACCGGAAGTTTCAAAGCAATGATTCTCAAAGTCTGAATGCCATACTTTGCCATTTGTTCACCATAGTCAACATGAAAGTGAGGTGGATTTGGTCTACAAAATACAACTTAATGATTATTCCATAGAAACGGGATATTTCAAGCATATAGCGAGTTAGTTATTTTTTGTTTTTTAACAGCTGGCATAACTCAACGGAATGAAACTCATATGAATGTCTGCGATTATCCCTTACATAATCAACTGAATATCTCGTTCCGAAATGGACACCGACATTTGGTCCGATACTACTTCTTTGGTGTACGATTGGATTTTTATTTATATTGTGAGTAGTTGTATTACTCCTGATCCATTTGCTATGGTACAAAAAATAGTATTCATGCTGATGCTGCCGGTAACATGCTTAGCCCAGGCAACACTGGAAATAAATGGTGCCATTGGCGCCACAGTCGCCATTTTTGGCGGAGATGGCGCTGGCATTTCACTCCAGCAAAACTGGCCCGCCATCGGGTTTAATGAATACAACAATGGGGGTCCCAAAAGCATTGCAGCCGGAAGCGGATGGGTACAATATCTGGACATGAATACTGGAAGCCTGGCGTTTGATCATGCGTCGTTTGCTGGCGCTGCAGATGGATTTATGAGCCTGTCACGCAGGCTCACAATTCGCCAAAATGGGAATGTTTCAGTAAATTCAACTGAAGCGAATGCAAGTCTTTTTGTTGGTGGTGCTAATCTTAACATTGCTTCAGCTTTGTTCCGTGGCACCAATTATTCTTCTTATTTCAATGAACAAGCAGTTTTTGGCAACCCCGGCCGTAATACTTACATAAACGGTGGCAAGCCTGGTAGCCTTGTTTTGCTAAATGATAAGTTGGGTGGCAATATTATCATCGGGTCAGGCTCCTCTAAGGTAGGAATTAATACCTCTACCCCTATCGATGTATTAGAAGTAAAACAAACCGGTGGTCGGGGGCTTGCATTGATCAATACAAATTTTACATACTGGGAGCTTTTTGTTGAGAAGAACCTGGAAGAAAATGCTGGAGATCTATACGTCTATTACAACGGCGCCAACCTCGGTAACTTTTACCAGGGAGATGGTAAATACTACAACTATAGTGACCAGCGTGTAAAAAAGAATATTCAATCATTGAAAAATATTTTACCAGGCGTACTGGCTTTGAAACCCTGCACTTACGAAATAAAATTTGATAACCCCGGACATCAGCAAAGCATTGGACTCATAGCACAGGAAGCCCGTGAGATCTTTCCGGAAATAACTGGACATATTGAAGGAGATGATCTTGGCTATGATAATATCAGAGATCTGTACACCATGGACTACAGAGCTCTGGGGCCTTTAGCCATCAAAGCCATACAAGAGCAACAACTGAAAGTTGATAAGTTGAAGGCACAAGTGGAAGCATTAAAAAAAAGGATAGAACAGGCTGAAACACAGATTAAACATAATACCAGCAAATCACCAAACCAATAACCTGTAGATATGAGAAAGCTGCTGATCATACTGGTAATGGCCGCCTTCACCAATAAATCTATGGGTCAAGACATGGACACTGTACGGGCCCAACTTGAAGTGAGGGGTGTATACGGACTGGGA
>JBGTCB010000775.1:0-4075 GCA_041748995.1 Saprospiraceae bacterium
AAGCGGCTCTATGAGTCTATGCTCGATGTTTACTTTAGGATTAATCCTTCACTTTACGAACCGCCGTATACGAGACCCGTACGTACGGTGGTGTGAGAGGCGCACCCCGGTCATTTAATGGTCGGGGCCGCCTACTCGATTGTCAGCCGTTTTGTCTTCTATATATCATTAAGCAAATAACCAGCCTAGCTTCATGTGGCGTATTTGTTACTGTTATCCGGGAACATGTGTTAATCTGGGATGAAAATTGCAAACAGATAGCAGCTATCCCCGATATATTGATGTTGAAATCTACACCGGATGAAAATTACCTGGTGATTGTTGATTCAGAAAAAAGCGTATCAAGGGCTTGATGAGTTCCTCAAATCTAGTTAAGGCAAGAATACTGTCTCCATCCCGTATTACTATCATGTTTCCAGATGAGACCGTGTCCATATCATTGAGCTTTACCTTTCCATCTACTTCCAATTCTTGTCCAATGCAGATTAAGGACATAGAAGCAGATAGAAGCATGACTAGTATTGATGTTAAAAATTGATTCCTTGGAACGAAAATTAAAGGTGCTTGAGGAATGTGGCCAAACAACAATTAAAGATTTTGAGGGTAATACATACAATATAATTTTGATTGGAAGTCAATGTTGGATGGCTGAGAATCTTCGCAGTACAAAATATTCAAGCGGAGAGTCAATCACCGAAATACAAGACGAAATCCAATGGGGTGGTAGCATAGTTCCGACATTCTGCTGGTATAATAATGATTCTATGGCATTTTCATCAATTTATGGAGGCCTCTATAATTTTTATGTTGTTTCTGATACGAATCGATTGAATATTTGTCCAATGGGATGGCATGTTCCAACTAGTGATGATTGGGACACATTAAATCAATTTCTATTGAATATTGGTAATGTGGGTGGTCAACTCAAGGAAGAAGGATTTGCTCACTGGATGCCTCCAAATACCGGTGCTAGTAATTCTAGTGGATTTACAGCACTACCAGCTGGGTACCGAGATATAGATGGAACTTTTAAACTTGTAGGATATCAAACCTATTGGTGGAGTTCAAACCAATCTCCAAATAATATAAAAGCTCTTCATCTTTACCACGACTCCCAATTCGCATTTTTTGTAACACAACCGAAATCAAGGGGATTGTCGGTCAGATGTCTTAAAGATAGAGATGAATAACACAAGTATAAAAAGCAAACTAATGCAATTAGGTATAACATGATTCAGCACGCCAACCTCGTTATCACTTCGACCGATCGGATGCACAAAACGTTGTGGCCAATTGAGTTGGCTCCGTGGACAGAGACGTGTGAGCCGATAAATTTAGAATCAATGCTGATGCTCTGATTTTACAGGGAAAACTCGATGAACTCCTGGAGAGCGAAGGCCGGTTAATCCGGGAAATCGCGTTCATCGTCCCGGACACCGGGCATGAACGTCTGAGATGGCAAGCCGGCCAGGCTCATCTGCAATAGCAAGCCCCGCAAGATCAGCACAGACCGAAACGGCGGGAGCGGTTGACCTTACGCTCCGCCCGGTCTGAGTTATGCAGGTGTTTTCCGGAGAAATTGTAAGAGCCTATTTCCCCATGTTTCTCTCAACCTCTGGTTTCGGAAGCACTAGACGTGAAACTGTTTCACTTCTGCATAAAAGTTAGTGTTTCGTGAAGACGCAAGATCCGATTACCACCAGAGAGTTAGATTGTCGATCCGCCATGAGATTCGTTTTTTGTCGTTTGTAAATGCTTAAAACAAATAGATAAATGATTGTCATATGGTTACGGAATGGGAGTGCGGGTGTCAGCAAGTAGTGGCAATAGTTAGTTAGACAACAACATGGCAATTTATTTTTGATATGTTAGTGTAAATTTGGTATCTCATAGTATTTGGGGTTTCAAATTAAAAATTACGCAACATCTAGACATATTCACAGTCTTCGCCGAGCATTGGCTTTAGAGCGTAACTCAGATCGAAAACCTATAATAATTGCACTTTTCAATGAGCATTTTTGTAAATTAGTGCTCAATTCTTTGTGTGTTTTATGGCTCGCAAATGATTGCACTTACTTTGACTATTGTCAATATGCTACACTGAATTTTGATAACATAATCATTTGTTTTTTAAAAAATCGCTTAATTTTATCGCTTTGATCTGTTATGCTACGCACTTATTGGAGTCCGGTACTCATATATTCGGTACATTCATGAAGCATTACGGCATGGTTCGAAACGGACTACGGAGGTAAAGAGTTATAAAATTACAGATAAAAACAAGTTGTGTGCAATTTTGACCAAAAATTTAAAGGAATACAGGAGTAAATATAAATAAATGAAACCCAAAACAAAGTATACTAAAAGTGGGGAATTCAATATAGCCTATCAAGTTGTAGGCGATGGGCCCATTGACATGGTTTATATACCTGGCTGGGTTTCGAATATCGACATGATGTGGACTGAGCCTAGACTGGCAGCTTTTCTGAAAAAGCTTACAAAATATTCAAGGTTAATACTGTTTGATAAAAGAGGAACTGGGCTTTCTGATAGAATGACCGATTTTTCAACTTTTGAGGAGCGCATGGATGATATACGTGCTGTGATGGATGCTGTTGGTACAGAAAGAGCTGTGCTCTTTGGTCATTCAGAAGGTGGCACCGTGAGTGCGTTGTTTGCCGCTACATATCCGGAGCGCACAATCGCATTGATCACTTTTGGTTTTTGGGCCAAGCGAAAATATTCTAAGGATTATCCATGGGCTCCAAAGGATGAAGAGCGCCAACTTTTCTATAAAATGATTGAAGAAAACTACGCAGACGGTGAAATGCTAGGTCTTCGATCTTTGGTCCCTTCGTTAGCAGATGACCAACAGTTTATGGATTGGTTCGCTGGCTATTTGCGTTCGGGAGCCAGTCCGGGAGCAGCATTAAACCTGGCTCGTATGAATACAGAAGCTGATGTTACCGGTATTTTAAGCTCCATACAAGTTCCAACTTTACTCCTTTATAGAACCGATGACAGAGATGTTCATTTAAATGAAGGCAAATATATTGCAAAGCTTATTCCTGATTCAGAACTAGTTGAACTTCAAGGTGAAGATCATCTGTTTTGGGTGGGTGATGTTTTTTCTGTTCTTGCTGAAATTGAAGAATTTGTTACAGGAGTAAGACCCAAAAAAGTGTTCGATAGAGTTCTTTCTACAATCCTCTTCACTGATATTGTGAGTTCCACTGTACATTTATCAAAATATGGAGATAAAAAATGGATGAGTATTTTAAATAGCCATAATACGATTGTAAGAGCAGAATTAAAAAGATTTAATGGAAAAGAGATAAAAAGCACAGGAGATGGGTTTTTGGCAACATTTGACGGACCCAGCAGGGCACTTAGATGTGCCGAAGCCATAAGAGATGCCGTCAAAATTCTTGAAATGGAAATCACTGCAGGAATTCATACGGGGGAGTGTGAAATATATGATGTTGGTGACATTGGGGGAATTGCTGTTCATATCGCAGCAAGGGTTTTGGGTAAAGCCGAACCAAATCAAATATTGATTACAATGACAGTTAAATATTTGCTAGTTGGTACAGGTCTGAAGTTTACATCTATTGGAAACGTATCTTTAAAAGGGATTGAAGAGAAATATGAACTATTTGCATTGCAATCATAAAATATAACATCAACTTTTATTGATTTAAAAATAAATGCCACTAACATTATATATTAAATCATAGCACCCTCAGGGATGCTACATTTCATATACTTCGTGCTGGTGGCAATTGTATGACAGACAGTAACAACAACAAAACAATGCAAGACATACTATTTGACTTTCTATCAAAATACGTTTCTCTGACAGATGATGAGAAGAACGCTATCGTTTCTTTGGACATATTCCGTTCTGTTAAGAAAGGGACGACTTTACTCAAAGAAGGATAAAAATTGAAAGATAGCTACTTTGTTCTAAAAGGCTGTATCGGACATATTATGTTTTAGATGGTGAAGAAAAAACTACTGCTTTCTACACAGAAATGGAAGCTTTGACACCTCCTTGTGTAATAAATAAAGCTCC